>NZ_KI272842.1 GCF_000469505.1 Leptotrichia sp. oral taxon 215 str. W9775
AGATGTATTTTTACATTTTAATGCAAAAGGACATCCCTCACAATTGTTACATTCATATACTTTCTTTTCTGATATGTATCCACTTCTATTTTTTTGTTTTAAAGTATATTTGAATTCAAGGTTCTGATTATTTGCACATGTGTATGTATCAGTTTCCTCATTAAATGACATATTTTCCGCCTTAGAAATATCCTGTTTAAATTTTCGGGTTTTCTGCTTTTCATAATTTTGTGGCTTTATATATGGAGTATAATTATTATTAAAAAGATATTCATAGTTCTCTTCACTTTCATATCCTGCATCTGCAACAATATTTCTAAATTTTAAGTTTTTACTTTCCAATACTGACAAAAATGTTAGATGGCAATGCCAGATTAAATCTTGCTACATTTGTTTCAACTTGGATGGATCAAAATGCAGATAAATTATATAATGAAGCCTTTGATAAAAATGCTATAGATAAAGATGAATACCCTGCAACAGCAAGACTTGAAACAAATTGTTGGCACATGTTAGCAGATCTTTGGAATGCACCAGATAATAGCAGAACAATAGGTTGTTCTACAACAGGTTCATCAGAAGCTTGTATGTTAGGAGGTTTAGCATTAAAAAGAAGATGGCAAGAAAAACGAAAAGCTGAGAATAAATCTATTGCTTATCCAAATCTTATTATGAGCTCTGCTGTACAAGTTTGTTGGGAAAAGTTTTGTAATTATTTTGATGTTGAACCTAGATATGTACCTATAAGCTTAGAACATAAGGTTCTTGATGGTTATGAATTAGAAAAGTATATAGATGAAAATACAATAGGTGTTGTAGCCATTATGGGAGTAACATACACAGGTATGTATGAACCTGTTGAAAAAATTTCAAAAGCTCTTGATGAAATTCAAGAAAAAACAGGTTTTAATATTCCTATACATGTAGATGCAGCTTCAGGTGGAATGATTGCACCATTTTTACAAGCTAATTTAAAATGGGATTTTAGATTAGAAAGAGTAGCTTCAATAAGTACATCAGGTCATAAATATGGTTTAGTATATCCAGGAATTGGTTGGGTTGTTTGGAGAGATGTAGATGTTCTTCCAAAAAGTTTAATTTTTGAAGTGAGCTATTTAGGAGGGAAAATGCCAACTTTTGCACTAAATTTTTCTCGTCCAGGTGCACAAATACTGTTACAATATTGGGTATTTTTGCGTTATGGTTATGATGGGTATAAAGCTGTACAAAAAGCAACAATATCTGTAGCTGAATATCTAGCAAAAGAAGTTGAAAAAATGAGTGATGTTTTTGAGCTTTGGAATCATCCAACTGATATTCCAGTTTTTGCCTGGATGTTAAAAGATTCAGCTAGTAGAAAATGGAATCTATATGACTTATCAGATCGTTTACGTATGAAAGGATGGCAAGTACCAGCATATCCTATGCCTGTTAATTTGACTGAAATTACAGTACAAAGATTAGTTATTCGTAATGGAATGAGTATAGATTTAGCAGATAGACTTTTGGATGATATAAAATCACAAATAAAATATTTAGAAAGTCTTGATACAGCTCTTCCTAAAAATAATCAAGCTGGATTCCATCATTAAAATTTTTATTATTTGATAAAAGAAAAGAGTTTCTTTTATGGCTGAACAAACTAAAAAATCATTAAACTCAAGTTATTTATCAATTTCTCAGATTGCTATTATGACAGTAATCTCTGTGGCTTCTTTACGATTTCTTCCTGCAATGGCAGAGGAAGGGAAAGCCTCAATTATTATGTATTTAATCCCTGCTCTACTTTTTTTATTGCCTACATCATTAGTAGGGGCAGAATTAGCAACAACTTATAAAGGTGGAGTGTATGTATGGGTAAGAGAAGCCTTTGGAAATTGCTTAGGATTTGTAGCAATATGGTTACAATGGATACAAAATGTGGTATGGTTCCCTATACAATTAGCTTTTATTGCCTCAGCATTAGCATTTACAATTAATCGTGGAGATTTATCAAATTCTGGAGCTTTTACTGCAATAGTTATCGTTTTAGTATATTGGATTGCAACCTTTTTAGCATTACAGGGAGGAAATTTGTTTGCTAAAGTAAGTTCTGTTGGAGGAATGATAGGAACCATAATACCGGGAGTAATTTTAATTATACTAGGTCTTTTGTGGGTAATAACAAAACAACCAATCTCTGAATCATATACTACAAGTACATTTATTCCTAAAATTACAAGTTTATCTTCACTTGTATTGATTGTTTGCCTATGCTGGAATGGAAATGAATGCAGTGCATGCAGAAAAAATGGAAAATCCTAGAAAAGATTTTTCAAAAGCATTGATAATTGCATTTATTCTAATATTATTAGTTTTTATTTTTCCAACTTTATCAATAGCAATTACAGTACCTAAGGATAAGCTTGGAATAGATAATGGAATTATGGTTGCGTTTGAAATCTTTTTTAACAAATGGAATATAGGTTGGATGAGCAATATAACTTCAGGAGCCATGTTTTTAGGAGCAATTGCCTCAGTAGTTACATGGGTTGCAGGATCTTCAACAGGTCTATTAGAAGCTGGAAAAACAGGGCTTCTTCCACCTATTTTACAAAAAAGAAATAAACATAACATACAAATTGGTATTTTGATTCCTCAAGGAATTATTGTAACAATATTGGCAATGATATATGTTTTATTTCCAAATGTTTCAGATGTCTTTCTTGCTTTAATTGGAATGGCAGCAGCCCTATATGTTGTAATGTATATGCTAATGTTTGCAGCTGCAGTAGTTTTAAGAAAAAAAGAACCTAATATTAATAGAGGTTATAAAGTTCCTGCACTACTTTTAGTTTCAGGTATAGGTTTTATTTCTTGTGCACTTTCTTTTGTAATGAGTTTTCTTCCAGCAGAAGGAGAAAGTTCTATCCACAAAATATTTATCCACTTATTGTTGCAGTTGTGGTTATTTTATTAGGAATACCTCCTTTTATCTTTTATATATTAAAGAAACCATCATGGGATCAAAGAACAAAAGAAAAGAAAGAAGAAAAGCCTCATCATGAAATTAAAGAATAAATAATTATAAAAAATTGACAATATACTTTAACAATATCTAGCAAGAAGTCCCTTACTTCTATAAAGAAAGAGTACAGGTATGTCTCAAAAAATTAAAAAATAATGAAAAAAACCATATTTATGAATTATTTATAATTTCACAATACAAAACAGGAAATGAATTTAGGAAAAGTCATCTGTCCGAGCCTTCAGGCGAGTTTTTGACTTTTCCTTAATGAATGACTGTTTGTATAAGTGAAATTCTAGTAAATGAATAAATATGGTTTTATTTTTTATTTATTTTAAATTTTCAGATAACTTCATTATTTTATTTTATGATAGTCCCGTTTTTTATTCCTCATATTTTTTAATTGCTAAAATATAAAGAAATGCTTGAAAAAACTGTAAAATATGTTAAAATGTATAAAAGTGTAACTAAAGCATTTTAAGTTTTTATTTCATTGAAAGGGCTGTAGAATATGGAATTGAAGATACCGAAGCATATTGCAATAATAATGGACGGAAACGGACGATGGGCAAAGAATAAGGGAAAAATAAGACTTGAAGGACATAGGGCAGGAGCCGCAAACCTTGAAAGAATATTGGAAGAATCAATAAAATTGGGAGTAAAATATTTGACGGTCTATGCTTTTTCAACTGAAAACTGGAAAAGACCTGAAATGGAAGTGAAAGGACTTATGGAACTGTTTTCAGGATTTCTCAGCAGCAAGAAAAAAATGATGAAAAAGCAGGGAATTAAATTGCTGGTGACAGGTTCTAAGGAAGGGGTGTCAGATTCTTTACTGAAAAAAATAGAAGAAACTGAAAAATATCTTGAAAATGAAAACAATATAGTATTTAATATAGCTTTTAATTATGGTGGAAGAAAAGAAATAACAGATGCCATTAATAAAATATTGACAGATGAAAAAAGGGAACCAGGAAAACCTGTTACAGAAGAAGATGTTGCAAAATATATGTACAGACCTGATATACCTGATCCTGAACTTGTTATAAGAACAAGCGGGGAATTTAGAATAAGTAATTTTCTTTTATGGGAAATTGCATATTCAGAATTTTATATAACAGATGTTTACTGGCCTGACTTTAATGAGGAAGAATATAATAAAGCAATTTTATCTTTTAACAGGAGAGATAGAAGATATGGAGGATTAAATGCTGAGTAGACTTTTTATTATTTTACTATTTGTACCTCTGCTTCTCTGGATTTTTTTAAAGGGAGACATACTTTTCCTTCTTTTTACGGTAGTAATAATAGGAGTATCCCTTTACGAATTTTATAAAATGCTCAAGGAGAAGGGATATGAGGTTGCAAGCAGGATAGGAATGGGACTGGGTTTATTTCTGCCTGTGGCAATATATTTTCAGGAAAATTCAAGAAATATATTTTCAGTATTCAGACTTGCGTTTTTCAAACAGATTAACTATGATATGGGTGGATTTATAGTATTTGCACTTATGTTACTTTCAGTGAGGCAGATTCTGAAGGAAAAAATAGAAGGTGCAATGGCGGAAATATCCTATACTTTATTTGGAATAATATATGTGGCATATTTATTTTCATATATATTACTTATAAGATACGAATTTCCAAATGGAAATGTCCTTGTGTTAATGACATTTATACTTATATGGGCATGTGACATTTCTGCATATTTGGTCGGAAAAGCAATAGGTGGAAAAATTTTCAAAAGAAGACTTTCACCAAAAATCAGTCCGAATAAATCAATAGAAGGTGCAATTGCAGGAATAGTAGGAGTATTTATAGTAATATTATTCTTTGACCAGATATACTTACTTATTGCAAATTTTGTATGTGGAATTTCATTTATATCAAAAAATTGCAGCCTGACTTATTTGAAGGTTGGAATTAAAGGAGTTCATGCATTAATTCTGGCATTAGGTCTGGGAGTATTTGCTGAGCTTGGAGATCTTGTAGAGTCAAAAATAAAGAGGGAACTTGGAATAAAAGATTCAGGAAATATCCTTCTTGGGCATGGAGGTTTCTTAGACAGATTTGACAGTGCATTGTTTGTTCTGCCGGTAGTTTACTACTTTATGAAGTATGTTGTGCATATGTAAAAATGTCTAATTGAATTTATAGAAATTTTAAGAAAATAATTTACGGGAAAGAAATTATACAATGAAAAAAATTAGGAGGATTAAATAAAATGAGTTTTAAAAATGAACAGGAAATAAAAAATGAAGTTGAAAGACAATATAATATATTAAAAAGAGGCTGTGACGAAATAATAAATGAACACGAATTTAAGAAAAAACTTGAAAAATCAATTTCTACAAACACACCTTTAAGAGTAAAACTGGGAATTGATCCAACAGGTTCAGAACTGCATTTAGGACATGCCGTTCCTTTAAGAAAACTGAAGCAGTTTCAGGATTTAGGCCATGAGGTGCTATTCCTTATTGGAACTTTCACAGGAAGAATAGGAGATCCTACAGGAAAATCTGAAACTAGAAAAATGTTATCAGAAGAACAGGTAAAGGAAAACATAAAAACATATCTTGATCAGGTAAAATTAATATTAGACCTGGATAAGATAAAAGTTGTATATAATGCTGACTGGCTGGAAAAATTATCATTATCAGATGCATTGAATCTATTATCACAGTTCACTGTATCCCAAATGATTTCAAGAGAGGATTTCTCGAAAAGATTGGCAGAAAATAAGCCGGTTTCACTGATAGAGTTTATGTACCCAATTTTACAGGGATATGATTCTGTTGAATTAAAGGCAGATATTGAATTAGGGGCAACTGAACAGAAATTTAACCTTTTAAGAGGAAGGGATTTACAGAAAAACTTTGGTCAGGAGCAGCAGGTCTGCATGATAATGCCAATCCTTGTTGGACTTGACGGAGTGGAAAAAATGTCTAAATCTCTAGGAAACTACATTGGGGTAAAAGATACTCCAAATGATATGTTTGGTAAAGTAATGTCAATTTCAGATGAACTTATGGAAAACTACTATACAATGATAACTGATGTTCCTGCTGAAAAAATTGCAGAAATTAAAGCTCAGATAGCAGATGGAAGTTTACATCCTATGGAAGCTAAAAAACAGCTGGGAGCAGAAGTTGTAAAAATTTACTATGGTGAAGAAGCGGCTAAAGAAGCTAGAGACTGGTTTGAAAATGTATTCAGTAAGAGAAACCTTGATGTAGATTTGCCTGAAGTTGAAGTTGAATACAAGGAAATAGGAATAATAGACCTTCTTGTAAAGGAAACAAAGCTTATGAACTCCACAAGTGAAGCAAGACGTCTTATTGAGCAGGGTGGATTTAAAATAAATGATGAAGCTGTAAAAGATGTGAAGGCAACTATTACACCTGAAAGTGGAATGATTATAAGGGCAGGAAAAAAGAAAATAGTTAAAGTAAAATAGAAATGGAAATCTGATGGAGGAATGAAAATCTATCATGGGAAATAATTTATCAGATAAAAATGAAAATAAAGATAGAAAAGGGAGGGGAGTTTCCCACAGTAAAATAATTCTAATGGGGGAACATTCTGTAGTATATGGATATCCTGCAATTGCCATTCCACTAAAAAATATACGGATGGACTGTATTGTGGAAAGGTCAACTGTTCCCTTTATACACAACAAAAAGGATACTTTATCTACGGCAATTTATACAGCATTAAATTATTTAAATAGAAAAAATGAAAATATAAAATATAAAGTAATATCTGATATTCCTCCAAAAAGGGGAATGGGATCTTCTGCAGCAGTGAGTATTGCTGCAATTAGGGGAGTACTTGATTATTTTAATACAGAAGTAGATAACCTGACGTTGGAAAAACTTGTAAATGAAGCTGAAATAATAGCTCATAATACTCCAAGCGGACTCGATGCCAAAACATGTCTCAGCGACAGTGCCATAAAATTCATAAAAAATAAGGGATTTAAAAATCTTGAAATGAATCTGGGGGCATATTTATTGATTGCAGATACTGGAATACATGGGCATACAAGGGATGCAATAATGAATATAAAAAACATGGGGGGCAGAGCTCTACCTATGTTGGAAAAGCTTGGAAAACTGACGGAAGAAACAGAAAAATTTATTGAAGAAAAAGATGTTATTAATATTGGAAAAAATATGATTTCAGCACACGGGGAACTGAAAAAACTCGGTGTAAGTATTGAAAAATCTGATGTTCTTGTAAAAACAGCCATTGATGAGGGGGCGTATGGTGCCAAAATGTCCGGAGGAGGACTTGGAGGCTGTATTATTGCCCTTATGGAAAGTAAAGAGAAAGCTGAAATGACTGGGAAAAAACTGATGGAAAAGGGAGCTGTAAATATATGGATAGAAGCATTGTAAAATCTTATGCCAATATAGCAATTATAAAATACTGGGGGAAGAAGGATCCTATAAAAATGATACCTGCCACAAGCAGTATTTCCCTTACGTTGGAAAATCTGTTTACTGAAACAGAAATCAGTTTTATTACAAGGGAAGAAGCAATTGAGAAAACTGGCCAGGCAAGTGATCTTCTTTACATAAATGGAGAACTGCAAAATGAAGAACAGATAAAGAAAATAACTAAAGTTGTGAATCTTTTCAGAGATGATAGAAGTCAGCTTGTAAAAATAGATACAACAAACAATATGCCTACAGAAGCTGGACTTTCTTCAAGCTCAAGTGGGCTTTCAGCGGCGATAAAAGCATGTAACAAGCTATTTGATAAGAATTTAAGCAGGGAAGAACTTGCACAAATATCGAAGTTTGCTTCAGGATCATCATCGAGAAGTTTTTTTGGACCTGTTGGAATGTGGGATAAAAACACAGGAGAGGTTTCAGAAGTTAAAACTGATTTAAAGCTTGCCATGATTGTACTTGTACTAAATGAAGAAAAGAAGATCATTTCAAGCAGAAAAGGAATGGCTCTATGCATGGAAACTTCAACTTCATTTGATGAGTGGATAAGACAGTCGGAAATAGATTTTGAAAATATGAAAAAGTACTTAAGTGAAGGAGATTTTTCGAAAGTAGGGGAGCTTACAGAAGAAAATGCCCTGAGAATGCACGAAACTACTAAAAATGCAAATCCTCCCTTTACATATTTGACAGAAAAATCCTTTGATGCAATGGAATATGTGAAAGAATTACGTAAACAGGGAGAAAAATGTTACTTTACAATGGATGCAGGGCCCAACGTGAAGGTTCTCTGTCTGGAAGAGGATTTTGAGAGATTAAAGGATATATTTGGGAAAAAATATAAGATAATTGCATCAAAATGTAAGGTAATCAGTGATAACGATGATTAAAGAAAAGGAAAATGGAGAGACAGAAATAAAGGAATCTAAAACAAATATAGTAAAAACAGGTGGAAAACTTTATATTGCAGGAGAATATTCTGTTCTGACTCCAAATCAAAGTGCAATTATAAAAAATATAGATATATTTATGCAGTCTGGAATCAAGTTTTCAGAAAAATACAGTATTTACTCGGATATGTATGATTATTCGGTTACATTGGAAGAAGATGATGAAAATTATTCACTGATTACAGAAACTGTAAAAACTATAAATGAATATTTACAGTTAAAAGGGGTGGATATACAGCCTTTTAACATGAAAATAACTGGAAAAATGGAGAAAAATGGTAAAAAATATGGGATTGGATCTAGTGGAAGTGTAACAGTGCTTACTGTAAAGGCAATGTCAAAACTTTACAGTTATGATATTTCTTCTGAGGAGGTTTTCAAACTGTCTTCCTACGTATTACTAAAAAGGGGAGATAATGGTTCAATGGGGGATATAGCCTGCATTTCCTATGAAAATCTTGTAATGTACACTTCATTTGACAGAAATTTAATAAAAGAAAAAATGAAAAATAGTTCCCTTGCAGAAATAATGAATTTAGAATGGGGATATAAAATAGAAAAGATACATTGCCCGGAAAAATATGAATTTCTGGTGGGCTGGACTGGAATTCCTTCTATTTCAGGAAAGATGATAATAGAAGTTAAAAACTCAATAAATAAAGAATTTCTTGAAAAGTCTGAAGAAATTGTCAGAAATCTGAAAAATGGAATAGAACAGGGAAATAAAAAAATAATATCAGAAAATGTTGAAGAAAATAGCAAATTACTTAAAATGCTGCATGAAAAAATTTATAGACGGAAACTTCTGGAACTTGTAGAATCTGCAGAAGGGCTGGATATATGTGCTAAAAGCAGTGGAGCAGGCGGAGGAGATTGTGGGATAGCCATATCTTTCAATAGAAATGATACGGAAAAATTATTGGAAAGATGGGAAAGTAGAGGTATAGAGCTACTTTATAAATCAGAGCTGTAAAAATAACTGACTGGGAGGAGTTTTCGAATGAACAGGAAGGATGAGCATATAAAATATGCATTAAAATATGAAAGTGCAGGTAACAGTTTCGATGATATGGAACTGATACAATGCTCCATACCGGAATACAATCTGGATGAAATAGATTTATCTGTCAATTTTGCAGAGAATACATTCGAATATCCTTTTTTTATAAATGCAATGACAGGTGGAAGTAAAAAAGGAAAAGAAATAAACAGGAAACTTGCAAAAGTTGCAAAGGAATGCAATATCCTTTTTGTTACAGGTTCGTATAGTGCAGCCTTGAAAAATCCTGATGACGACTCATTTGAAGTGGTAAGGAAAGAAAATAAGGGACTTCTTCTTGGAACAAATATTGGAGCGGATAAAAACTATACGGCAGGAATGAAGGCTGTGGAAGATTTGAATCCGTTATTTTTACAGATACATGTTAATCTTATGCAGGAACTTATAATGCCTGAAGGAAGTAGAAACTTCAATGAATGGGAGAAAAATATATCAAATTTTGTAAAAAATATAAAAGTTCCAATGATTTTAAAGGAAGTAGGCTTTGGAATGAGTCCTGAAACAGTAAAAAAAGGTATGGAGCTTGGAATAAAAACATTTGATATAAGCGGAAGAGGAGGGACAAGCTTTGCCTATATTGAAAATATGAGGGGGGAAAATAGATTTTCCTACCTTAATGAATGGGGACAGAGTACAGTATCGTGTCTTCTTGGATTAAAAGATTATATCGATAAGGCTGAAATAATAGCAAGTGGAGGGGTAAGACATCCTCTTGACATTATAAAGGCTCTTGTACTGGGAGCAAAGGCAGTAGGGCTTTCAGGAACAATGCTTCGTCTTGCAGAAAATAATTCCACTGAAGAAATAATAGAAATAGTAAACAGCTGGAAGGAAGAATGCAGAATGATAATGTGCGCCTTAAATGCTAAAAATGTAAAGGAACTTCAGAATGTAAAGTATGTTCTGTATGGTAAGACAAAGGAGTTTTATTTAAAATAAAAAAATAGAAAATATTGTATGAAAAAGGTAAAATTATGAGGAACTTTAAAATTATGATAAGTATTTTTATGTTGGCAGTGTCCTTTGCAAGTATGTCTGCTGCAAAGAAATCTACTGTTAGAAAAACATCAGGAAAGAAAACAACTGTAAAGAAAGTTGTAAAAAAGGAAGAAGAAAAGTCACCGATGATTGGAATGTCAAATCCAGCATCAGTTTATTGTGTAGAGCAAGGTGGAGAGTCAATTCTTGTAAGAAGTAAAAAGGGAGATTTTGGAATTTGTAAGCTGAAAGATGGAACAGCAGTGGAAGAATGGGAATATTACAGAGAAAATAACAAATAAGGAATAGAAAAATAATATAAAAAATAGAGTGTAGAAATACGAATCAGTTGCTATGTATTTTATAACTCTATTTTTTATTATAATGAAAATAGTTTATTATTTAACCTAAATTCCCAAAAAATTATACATATGAAACATATTAACTTAGTAAAATTAAATCTTTCAGAGATTTCTGCAAAAAATAAAATATGTATAATTAAACATAACATCAATTTTTAGATGGCTTGTAAATTAAGACTTTGAGGTATCCTATGTATAAAAATCTGGGAATTTAGGATTAAATTACCCTAATTGAAAAATCCGACTAATTTATTTTATAAATTTATGAATCTATCTGCAACTTTCTTATTAAATAATTCATCATGTTCAACAAACAATAATGTCGGTCTGTAATTTAATATCAATTCTTCTATTTGTATTCTACTCATAATATCTATAAAGTTCAAAGGTTCATCCCAAATATACAAATGTGCCTTTTCACAGAGACTTGCTGTTATTAAAATTTTCTTTTTCTGACCTTCACTGTAATCTGAGATATCCTTTTCAAACTGTAAGCTGTTAAAACCCATTTTACTCAGTATTGATAGAAATAATGTTTTATCTATCTGTTTTTCTTCAATGTATTCAAACAAATTCCCTTTTAAATCGGAAGTATCCTGAGAAACATAAGAAATTTTTAAATTTTTTGCACAATAAATATTTCCTGTGTATTTAACATTTTTTCCTATTATCAATTTCAAAATTGTTGATTTTCCGGATCCGTTTTTTCCTGTCAGAGAAATAATTTCTCCCTGATTAATTTTAAAATTTATATCTCTACAGATTAATCTGTTATTGTAAAATAATGAGACGTTTTTAAATTCAATTAATCTTTTGCTGTGAAATATTAAGGGACTTAACTTCAATTTTTCATCTATGTCAATATTGTGAAGTAATTGGGATTTTTCTTCTATTAATCTATCACTTCTTTTTTCTATTGATTTTGCTCTTTTCATCATTTTGGCAGCCATATGTCCGATATATCCTTTATCTCCCATTCCGAGATTTTTTGTTTTTTCTACCTTATCGGACCAGACAGCAACTCTTTTTGAGGATTTTACAAGACGTTTTATCTCCTTTTTCAGTTTCCTATTCTGATATATTTCCAGTTCATCCTGTTGCCGTTTATTTTTTTCCCATGTTGAAAAATTCCCTTTTTGAATTTCAATATTTGTTTTATTAATTGAAAGTATATGATCAATACAGCTGTCTAAAAGATTTCTGTCATGTGAAACGAGAATAAAGCTTTTCTTTCCCTTCAAGTATCTGCTCACAATTTTTCTTGCATTTATATCAAGATGATTTGTAGGTTCATCTATTAGTAAAAAATTATTCTCTTTTAAAAATAAAGCTGCCAATAGTACTTTTGTTTTTTCTCCGCTTGATAAAAGAAAAAATTGATGATTAATTATGTCTTCCTCTATTTCTAAAAGTGAAAATTCTTTCAAAAATTTCCATTCTTCACAATCAGGGCAAATTTCCCTTAAAATTTCCATAGTGCTAAGTTTTTCATTTTTTACTTCATAAGGAAAATATTCAAATGTAACATTTGATGAAACAGTCCCTCTATAATTATATTTCCCCATTAAAATATTCAGAAAAGTTGTTTTTCCTTTTCCGTTTCTTCCTATAAATCCTAATTTCCAATCCGTATCTATTTGAAAGCTGACATTTTCAAAAATCATTTCATAATTATTATCATAGGAAAAAGATAAATTTGATATATTAATTAATGACATATTTTTCCTTTCTTTTATTTAAAACTTATTTATATTACATATTTAATTTATTTTTATAATCATCATCTGTTATTTCTTTTAATTTTCATATTTACCATAACTATAAACTATTTCGTTTACTCTTCTTTAAAATAATCCTCTATTTTATAAAGCTCATCAAAACTTCCTTTTACTTCTATTTTTCCTTCCTTAAGAATTATAATTTTAGAGGCATATGGAAGTATTTCACGACTGTGTGTGCTCATTAATATAGTTTTATTTTTCATTTTTTTTAATTCTTCCATTATTTTTCTCTCATTTTTCTTATCCAATGAGGACGTTATTTCATCAAAAAGAAATACACATGTATCTTTAGCCAATGCTCTTGCAATACATATTCTTTGTATCTGTCCTCCTGATAAAGCCGTTCCTTCTTCTCCAATTACTGTTTTTATCCCGTTACATAACTCTTCAACTTCTTTATGCATATTTACTTTTTTTAGAATTCTGCCTATTTCATCATTTGAAATATCACTTTTTCCGATTCTTATATTATCCTCTATACTGAAATCAAACAAAACTTCATTTTGAGATACGTAAGATACATTATCTCTAATAAAACTTTCGGAAACATCTTTAACTACTTCCTTTCCCAAAAGAAAATATTTTCCGTCATAATTTTCCATAAATCCGGAAAGAATTTTGAGTAATGTACTCTTTCCACTTCCACTTTTTCCTATTATGGCTACAGTTTCTCCTTCCAAAACGGAAAATGAAATATCGTCAAGCACCTTATTTTTCCCATAAAAAGCCGTTAAATTTTTAATTTCCAATGCTATTTTACTATTTGTTATTTCCACATTCTCTTTGCTCTGATCTTTTTTCACTTTCAAACTTTCTGTATTTAATAAATCACTTATTTTATTTACTTCATTTTTTGATGACTTTATTTTGCAATATGACTCGCTAAACTCTGTCATAAATATAATCATGTTTTGAGTGAACTGTATTAAAAATGCAGTTTTTCCGATTTCCGAAGAACCTGTCGAAACTAATATTAATCCTATATAAATAGGAATTATCTCACACAAGTAGCACAATAAATTATTAAAAATTTCATGTTCCATAAAAGTTTTTTCATATTTCAACTGATTTTTTACTATTCCATCGTTAAATTCCAGAACATTTCGAATATACATTTCTTCTAGACCGAAACTTCTGATTTCTCTTATTCCTGAAATAGCCTGACTCAAATAAGAATTGCTTTTATTTGTTATTTCTAAAAAAACCGTTTTTTCCATACCCATTTTTGAATAAAAAAATATATGAGTAATTGCCGATGCCAAAACTGTTAATGTGTATAATATTCCTGTTATAATATCTACATTAAAAATTACTACTAAAAAAAGTAAAAGTAATATAAAAGAAGAAAAAAAACTATAAATCCATCTTGATAAAATTTCCGTAACAATTTCCACATTTTGCAAAATATTTGACAGATATTCCGAAGTATTTCCTTGAATTTTCTTTGAATTGTGTAGTGCTTCATTTACTTTAACATATAAATCCGATTTTATAAGCATTTCTAAATTAGGCATAAAATATAATTCCATTAAATTTATTATAAATTTAAAAATTAAAACTGAAATCAGATATAATACAGGAAAAGCAAAATAATTTAAGCTTTTTGCCATATTTACATAAAATTTCTCCAGTAAAAGAGCAGATAAATAAGAACCTGAAAACACAAAAATTGTTAACAACAACTGCATTTTTAACATTTTTTTTCTACTTGGCAACTTATTTATTATACCTAAAACTTTTAATAACATCATATTTTTCATTTTAATGGTAACTCCTTGTTTACTTTATTTAAAAATTTGAAAAATAATATCTTTATACCATTTATTATATATACTTCAAAGAATCTTCTTCTTCAATTTTATCTTTATTTTATAATAAATAGTTTATCAGCTCTCTCAATAAAAGATAAACTGTGTGATGATATGATAAATGTTGTATTTTTTCTCATTTTTTCCACTATATCAATAATTTTTTTTTCTGTTTTATGATCAAGAGAAGACGTAGGTTCATCCAGAAAAAGGATTTCAGGTTTTCTTAAACAGGCTCTTGCAATAGAAAGCCTCCTGATTTCTCATCCAGACAATGAATGTGTATTTTTTTCTCCAATTACTGTTTCATAACCTTTGTCCAGTTTCATTATCGAATTATGAATATCAAATAATTTACATATTTCAACTACTTTTTCGATATCTATTTCTTTTGAACCTAAAGTCAAATTATTTAATATTGTATCTATAAATAGAAAATCATGTTGTCCTACATATAAAATTTTATCTTTAAAATTATTTTTTATATACATTTTTTTTCATCTGTATTTAAATAGTATATAACCTCACCTTTTTCAACCGGGTATATTCCCGATAGCAAATGCAGTAATGTAGTTTTACCACTACCGCTTTTTCCTGTTATTACATTTATTTTTTTGTTATAAATATTTATATTTATATTATTTAGAAAAAAATTTTTTTCTTTCGAATAAGAAAAAGAAATATTCTTTCCTGATATTATAATATCTTTATCATCCTGTAATTCAATTTTTTTTAATTTTATAAAACATTTATTTTCATTAAGATTTATCAACTCATTTAATCTTTTTACCGAAGCTTTCATCTCATGATACTTCAATATAAAATTAGGAAAATAATCTAAAAAATTTGAAACATAACTTCTGAATAAACCGAATGTTACAAATGTACCTAATGTTATGTTTTTATTATAGATTAATATTACTCCGACTATATAATGTATAATAACAGGAAGATAATTAATCACTGTCAGAAAATTCTCTTTTTTTATTATTATTCTGTTATTCTTTTTATTTTCTGAATATATATCTTTTAGCGAATTTTCAAAGCGTTTCTTTATAAAAAAATCTGCTTTGTATATTTTTATTGTCTGCATTAACCTCAAAATATTTTCCAGTATATTTGCTATTTTTCCATAATATTCGTCCATTAAATAAAAATTCTTTTCCATAGAATCATTTATTTTTACATTTATCATAATTATAAACGGAAGTAAAAAAAATTCTAAAACAGCTAATTCTCTGCTTATTATAAATGCAATTAAAACTGCACTTACTCCAATAACCATTCTCCGAACAAAAATATACAGTATGTCCGAAAAAAAATAATTTATATTATTCAAATTTTTTGTTAATCTTAAATGTATATCTCCTGTTTCAAATCTGTCTATATCTGGCACAGAAGCATTTAAAACAGATTTTACTATTTCTTCTCTGAGAATTTCTATTCTTTTAATGAACATTATTCTTTGAAAATATGGAGCAAAAACACTACTTAACCATTGTACTGTAAAACATAAAGCTATTGTAATAGCAAGTTTATTTACCATTATTTTATTAGAAGAGCCTATTGTTATTACATCTATAGCTTTCCCTTCATAAAATGCAAGACCTGTTGAAGAAAGACCTTCAAAAATTATCAGGATAACTGTAAAAATTATTGAATATGCCGATGGAATAAGTATTTTTTTTGTATTTTTATTCATTTAATTTAAAACTCCTAAGTTATATAAATTTCTTGAATTCTGCTATACGGACCTCCGTAAGAGACTCTCAAATGATTCTGTCCTTTTTTATTTATTTTTTTGGAGAATAATCAACAACTATTTATTTCATTCTATCAGTTTATAAATAGAAATACAATAATTAATTTTTATTTTAATTTCAAAGTATAAAATAGGCTCTATAATATATATGGGGGTGGAAAAAGAATAAAAAAATCTATATTTCAAATTATCTAAATTGCAAAATTTAAATAAATTAAGAAATATAGTTTTTTTGTTACACTTTGTATGGTTTAATTCAAATTATATTAGATTTCTTTAAGGTAAGCATTTAACATCCAAAGATTTTTTTCATAATTAGATATGTATTCATCTACCATTGCTGATGTTCCATAGTCATTTTCTTCATCTGCAGCTACTTTAATTTCTTTTACAAGGTTTAGCATAGCTTCGAATTCAGCTTTTACAGAAACTAAAACTTCATGTACCCCAATTTCTTTATTTTCAGCTTCTTTAATTGTAGTTAATTCTAAATAATCCTTTAATGTACCGTATGGTCTTCCCCCGATTGAAAGTATTCTTTCAGCTACATCATCTATCTGTCCATTAAGGTCATCATAGAATTCTTCTAATTTACTGTGGATAGTAAAGAATCCTTTTCCTACTACGTTCCAGTGATAATTTTGTACCTTTCTGTATAATACGTTTAGATTTACTAGATATAAGTTTAATTTTTCTACTGTTTTGCTCATTGTAATTACCTCCTAAATAAAATTATTTCAATTTTGCAATCTTTACAACTGATTACTATTTTGTATTAATTACAAATTTATTATAATATAAAATATAAAAGATGTCAATACTTTTTTGCAAAAAATGAAAAAAGTTTTACTATGACCAGTAAAATAGTCAATGAAACAATAATCGAAGGTCCTGATGGAATATTGAAGATGTATGAAAAATACAGCCCAAACAGAATTCCAAGAAAGGAAAAAAATACAGATAAAAACAGTATTGATGAATATTTCCTTGCAATAATCGAAGCAGTAGCCTGAGGTATTGTAAGGATTGAGATTATCAGTATGATTCCTATTGTTTTTATATTTATGATAATGGCAGAAGAAACAAGTACAATCATAAAATAATTTATGAAGGTAACAGGTATGCCATATATTCTATAAAAGTTTTCATCAAAGCTTGAATAAACTATACCTTTATAAAATACAATGAAAAAAACTATTGTTATGCTGTTCAGGGCAACTAACAAAATTATATTCAGTTTATTTGATAAAAGTATATTTCCAAAAAGGTAGGTAGACATATCAGCCTGATATCCAGGAGTCATAAAGGAAAAAATAATTCCCACTGCCATTCCAAGAGACATCATAATACCAATACCAAGGTCACTGTCTACATTAAAAAAATCCTTTAAAACAAGTATTAGTATACCTGAAAAGATTGAAAATATCAGTCCAAAAATTAATGGATCTTTCACTTCCAATCTAAAAAAGTAAATTAAAAATATTCCAATTCCAATTCCTCCATAGGAAGCATGACTGATGCTTGACGATATAAACACCATTTTTTTATTCACAATATATGTACCGATTATACCGCAGCATATACTGGAAAGCAGTCCAACAATCAGTGCATTCTGCATGAAGGAATATTTAAAAATTTCCAGAAAGTTCATTTTTCCCCCTTTTAATGTCTATGTGTATGTTTTGAGTAGTATTCTTCCTTATTTTTAAAAATTTTTATATTATTTTCCACAATAAATATAGTATCAATATAGTTATATATTTTCTCCATTTCGTGTGAAATAATAACAAGTGTAGAATCTGAAAGCCGTTTTATCTTTTCAAAAAGCTGATATTCAAATTTCTGGTCGAGAAAAGATTCAGGCTCATCCAGAAAAATAATATCAGGAGAAGAAATAAGAGCCCTTGCAATTAAAGCCCTTTGAAGCTGGCCTCCCGAAACTTCGCTTATAAGTTTGTTTTTTAGGTTATCAATTCCAAATTCTTTTAAAAGAGCTTCGGTTTTTTCCTTTTCCTCCTTGTTAAATCTCCGGAAAAGATTCTTTCTGCTTGCCAGTCCGGATATTACAAGGTCAAATATATTAATAGGAAAGGAAGCATCAAATTCTCTTATTTGAGGAAGATAACCTATTTTATTTTTATTAATAAAGAATTCCACACTGCCTGAATTTTTCTTTAAAAATCCAAGTATCACTTTAACAAGTGTAGATTTTCCACCGCCATTTCTACCTAAAATGGCTACATTTTCTCCTTTTATAATATCAAAATTAATATCAGAGAGAATGATTTCCTTATTATATTTAAAATTTAAGTTTCTTACGCTAATCAGTTTTTCCTGGGAATTATTCATTTGCATCCTTTCCGTTATAATAGTGTCAGTTATTTCTGTTTCTGAAGTTTTTAGTCAAGATAATCTACAAATTGATTTAAGTTTTCAAATACATTTTCCTTGTCAACATTAAATTCCACAATTTTGGCATTTGGAATTTCTTTAGCTATTATTTCTATACTTTGTTTAGGGAACTGTGGCTGAACAAGTATTGTAGTTATATTGTGCTCCTTAGCTTCATCTATTATTTCTTTAATTTGCTGTGCTGTCGGTTCTTTTCCTTCATATTCCACTGAAACTTCTTCCACATTGTAATCTTTTATAAAGTAGTTCAGTGCAGGGTGGTAAATCATGTAGGCTTTCTTTGTTTTAGAAGCCATTTTCTTATCAAGCTCTTCTTTTACTTTTGCAAGTTCTTCTAAAAAGGCGTTGTAATTTTTTTCAAAAACATCTTTTTTATCAGGATAAGCCTGAACCAGTTTGTTTTTAATTTCAAGAGCGGCTGAAGGCATTAATTTTAATGAGAACCATACATGCGGATCAATTTCCCCATGTTCGTCATGTTCATCGTGCTTATCATGGTCATCATGTTTATCCTTGTCTTCGTGGTGGTCATGCCCTTCCTTTTCATCTTCGTGATGGTGGTGATGTCCTTTAAGAAGCAATGCAGGATCGGCAGAGCTTAGGACGTTTACAACTTTATCCGAATTATTAAGACTTTCAGCTATCTTTTTTTCGAATCCCAGCAGATTATATGTGAAAAACAGTTTTGAATTTTCCAGTTTTTTCAAATCATCAGGTTTTGGCTCAAAAAGTTCATGGTTTGCATTAGGTGGAACAATTGCAATTACATTGTAGTCATCACCGGCAATTTTCTCAACAAGCCATTTGAGGGGTGCTGTACTTGCCACAATAGTTTCCTTGTTTTCAGTGGCAGCTTCAGTTTTTCCATTTTCTTTTGGAGCTTTTTCTTCTTCTTTTTTTCCACATGATAGGAAAAGTAATCCTAAAAGTAGAACAGTTAGCAGTTTTTTCATGTTTCCTCCTTAAATAAGTGTATTTGTTTTATAGTATTATGAAATCCTTACTATTATGATAAAATTTTATAATAAAAAATAATAATTGTCAACGAAAATATTAAACTATTATAAAAACATATGATTAATTAAACAAATATTATACTATTAAACAAAAAGGAAACTTGTTTTGCAAAAAATAGACTATAATAAAAATAAAGATATAGAACTTTAAAATACCGAAAACTTTTGCTCCTGTGAAAAAAAGTAAGATTTAGTTGAATTATACACTATTTGGAATAATTTTAAAAGAAAAAAAGAAAGATAAAATTTTAACAGCAAAAACATATAATATGTATTAGAATTAATGTGAAAATGTGCTATAATAAAAAATAAAAGAAAATATACAAATAAAGGATTTAATATATCCGGCGTTTTCAAGTGATTAAGAAAGTAGCGTATATAAAAAATAAAAATGGAGAATAAAACATATGTGGAAAAATACAGAAGTGATTTTTATAAGGCATGGAGAAACAGATTTTAATAAAGCAAAACTTTATTTTGGCCATTCAGATCCTGATTTAAATGCAACAGGAATGGAACAGCTTAGAAATACAAGGGTTTTACTTGAAAAAAGGGAAAAAACTCCGGATATTGTATTTTCAAGTGATTTAAAGAGATGCAGTCAGAGTATGGAAATACTTGGAATAGATAAAAAAGTTGAAAAAATTCTTACTGAAGAGCTTAGAGAATTGAATTTTGGAATATTTGAAGGGAAAACTTATGAAGAAATAAAAAATGAATATCCGGATAAAGTGGAAGAAATGAGGAATGACTGGAGAAACTTTAAAGTGGATAAGGGGGAAAGCATTAATGAAATGATGCTGAGGACTGCTAAAAAGATGGATGAAATAATAGATGGGCATAAAGATGAAAAGATTCTTGTTGTGGCTCATGCAGGGGTTATTCAGGCTCTGATAAGCTATTATCTTTTTGGAAATCTTGACGGATATTGGAAATTCAGAATAGATAACGGCTCAATGACAAAAATGCACATTATGGAAGATGGATATACTTATTTTGAATATATTAATTTGACACAATAGAAATTTGCAAATTTTGAAAAGAATGTGGTAGAATAAAAGTTAAGGAATAAAATAAATTTTGAAAAAAGATAATGTCAAAAGAAGGAAGGGAAAATGAAAATAGTAATAGTTGGTGCAGGAGTTGTTGGAGAAGCACTATGCAGTGAATTATCAGAAATAAACAACGATGTCATTCTTATAGAAAAGGAAGAAGAGATTTTAAATAAGGTTATTGAAAAGAATGATATAACAGGATTGGCAGGAAACGGAGCTTCTTATGAAAATCTTCTGGAAGCGGGAGTTGATACTGCTGATATTTTTATTGCAGTGACTGAAGCTGATGAATTAAATATTATTTCATGCATTATGGCAAAAAAACTTGGAGCAAAATATACAATTGCAAGGGTAAGAAATCCAGAATATACTACAAATATGCGTTTCGTAAGGGAAGAACTTGGAATTTCCATGATGATAAACCCTGAAGAGGAAGCGGCAAGAACAATAATGAATACTCTGAAATTCCCGAATGCAGAAAGCGTGGATACATTTTTTTCAAACAGGGCAAATATGTTGGAACTTTTAATTGAAAAAGGAAGCCAGCTGGCGGGCATGAAACTGAAAGATCTTAACAGCGGATTAAAAGATAAGGTAATAATATGTATTGTGGAAAGAGGAAAAGACATAATGGTACCTACTGGAGATTTTATACTGGAAGAAGATGATGTTATATACGTAACAGGAACAAATGATGCAGTTGCAAACTTCTATGACAGGATGGGATACAAAAAAAATAAGGATATAAATTCTGTTATGCTGATTGGTGGAGGAACATTGTCACATTATCTCCTTGGAAAGCTTATGAAAAGGAAAAAACAGGTTAAAGTTATAGAAGAAGTTAGGGAAACAGCAAAGAAATTGAGTAATAACTATCTTAATGCCATAGTTGTCAGGGGAGATGAAACAGATCAGGAACTTCTTCTTAATGAAGGAATTGAAAAATACGATGCAGTTATTGCGGCAACTGATAATGATGAAGAAAACATGGTAATATCAATGTTTGCAAAATCTGTAAATTCAGGAAAAATCATAACTCAGATGAACAGAACTCTTTTGCTCCCAATTCTTGAGAAGTATGAATTCTGTACACCTATTGTTCCTA
Organism: Leptotrichia sp. oral taxon 215 str. W9775; assembly: GCF_000469505.1. Taxonomy (NCBI): domain Bacteria; kingdom Fusobacteriati; phylum Fusobacteriota; class Fusobacteriia; order Fusobacteriales; family Leptotrichiaceae; genus Leptotrichia; species Leptotrichia sp. oral taxon 215. The sequence continues at coordinate 21,754 of NZ_KI272842.1, forward strand.
AAAAGGTAATTTCAGATATAATTATAAGGGTAGTAAGATCAAAAATGAATGCAAAAGGATCAAAAATGAATACCCTTCATAGATTTGGGGATAACAGGGTTGAAGCAATGGTTTTCGAAATTAATGAAAAAAGTAAATCAATAGGAGTACCATTAAAAGACCTTCCAATATTATCTGAAGTAATAATAGCAGGAATTCTGAGAAGGGAAGAGTTGACATATCCTGGAGGAAATGACACGATAGAAGTTAATGATAAGGTAATGATAATAACAACTAGAAAAGGAGTAGAAGATTTTGATGATATTTTAGGATAACTATTTTTATGAGTTGCCTTAAAACAGAAAAATCAGGAGAATAAAATGAATAAAAGAATGATAGGTTTTGTAATCGGAAGACTTCTTCTACTGGAAGCAATGTTAATGGTACTTCCTTTAGGAGTAAGTTTTATTTATGGAGAATCATTGAAGTATAAAGGAGCTTACTTTGGTGTAATAATGCTGCTTATAGCCATGGGTCTGGCACTGTCCTTTAAAAGTCCTGAAAATATGTCAATACAGGGAAGAGAAGGATTTGTAATAGTTGCACTTTCATGGATACTTATGTCGGCATTTGGAGCATTGCCATTTGTTATAACAAAGGAAATTCCTTCCTTTATAGATGCGTTTTTTGAAACAGTTAGCGGATTTACCACAACAGGATCCAGTATTATACCAGATTTGAGTGTAATAAGCCGTTCGAATTTATTCTGGAGAAGTTTTACCCACCTTGTGGGAGGTATGGGAGTACTTGTACTTGTACTGGCAATATTTCCAAAACATTCGCCCGGATCAGTTCATGTAATGAAGGCGGAAGTGCCGGGTCCAACATTTGGAAAACTTGTTTCAAAATTGTCTGCTACGGCGAGAGTTCTTTATAAAATTTATCTTGTAATGACAGGAATAATGATTGTACTTCTTATGCTTGGTGGACTTGACTGGTTTGAATCTTCACTTCTTGCTTTTGGAACAGCAGGGACAGGAGGATTTGGAGCAAGAAATGGAAGTATACTCCCTTATAACAGTGCATATGTTGATATAGTTCTTGCTGTTGGAATGCTTGTCTTTGGAGTGAATTTCAATATATATTATTTCATACTTATAGGAAAAGTGAAGGAAGCGTTAAGCAATGAGGAATTGAAGTACTACCTTATAATAGTAGGGGCTGCAGTGGCACTTATATTTATAAATATAAGCTCAACCTATAAATCAATGGGACATGCATTAAGGGATATATTTTTTACAGTTTCATCTGTAATTACAACAACAGGTTTCTCAACGGCTGATTTTGGAAAATGGCCGGTATTTTCACAGACTGTACTTCTTCTGCTTATGTTTTTTGGAGCGTGTGCCGGATCAACAGCAGGAGGACTTAAAATTTCCAGGGTCATAATGATGGCTAAAATGTTTGTTGCAGAAATAAAGCAGATGATAAGTCCTAACAGAGTAGTTTCCATAAAATATGAGCATAAACCACTTGATTCAAAGGTAAAAAAGGGCGTTGCAAACTATTTTATCGTATACATTGGAATATTTACGGTACTTCTTCTAGTAGTTTCAATGACAACAGATGATTTTCTGACAGCTTTCAGTGCAGTCGCGGCAACATTTAATAATATAGGTCCGGGACTTGGAAAAGTTGGGCCTGCATTTAGTTTTGCCGACATGACGGATGTGTCAAAAATATTCTTAAGCTTTGGAATGCTTGCAGGAAGGCTTGAACTGTTCCCTATGCTTATACTGTTTGCACCGGAAACATGGAAAATAAAATAATTATAAATATCTTAAGAGACTATCTGAACTGTATTCAAAATCTTAGAAATAAGATTGGATGCAGTATACGGATGGTCTTTTTTTATGAATTCTATTAAATGAAGAAATATAATTTCTATATATTATGAATATAAAGTAAAAAAAGTATTGCTATAAAAGTGTTGATAAAACTAAGGATTAATATATCTTTTTTAAAAAAGTGAAAAAAGGCCATAAAAAAAAATAAACTTTTTTAACCAAAGTAAAAAAAGTTGGGTATACTTGTATTAATATAAATAGGCGAGGTATGTAAATACTTGTAGAAGAATGATAGAAAATTTAGGAGGAGAAGGGAATGAAGGATTTAAAGGAAAAATTCTTAAAGTTATTTGGAATCAAGCATGAAAAGGAATTCTTTTCACCTGGAAGGGTAAACTTAATAGGAGAACATACAGACTACAATGGCGGTAATGTATTTCCATGTGCGATAGATAAAGGAACTTATGCTTTAGTGAAAAAAAGAGATGACAATAGATTCAGAATGTATTCGGAAAATTTTGCTGAATTAGGAATAATGGAATTTACTTTGGATAAACTGGAAAATGAAAAGGAACATGACTGGGCAAATTATCCTAAAGGAGTAATTAAGATGTTCATTGACGCTGGTCAGAAAATAGACAGCGGATTTGATATTGTTTTTTATGGAAATATTCCAAATGGAGCCGGACTTTCTTCATCGGCATCAATAGAAATCCTGACAGCGGTAGTTTTAAAGGATCTTTTCAATCTTGATATTGACATGATAGAAATGGTTAAGCTCGGTCAGAAGACAGAAAACCTGTTCATAGGAGTAAACTCTGGAATAATGGATCAGTTTGCAGTGGGAATGGGGAAAAAAGATCATGCCATTCTTCTTGACTGTAATACATTAAAATATGAGTATGTTCCTGTAGTACTGAAGGATGAAGTGATAGTCATATCAAATACAAATAAGAGAAGAGGACTTGCAGATTCTAAATACAACGAAAGAAGAAGCGAATGTGAAAAAGCTTTGGAAGAACTTCAATCAAAGCTTGACATAAAAGCGTTGGGAGAACTTTCCGCTGAAGAATTTGAAGCAAATAAGGAACTTATTTCAAATGAAATAAATAGAAAAAGGGCAAAACATGCAGTTTATGAAAACCAGAGAACATTAAAGGCTCAGAAGGAGCTTTCAGAAGGTAATCTGGAAGAATTCGGAAAACTTATGAACCAGTCACATGAATCCTTAAGGGATGACTATGAAGTGACAGGAGTGGAACTTGACACATTAGTGGAACTTGCATGGAAACAGGAAGGTGTAGTAGGATCAAGAATGACAGGTGCAGGATTTGGTGGATGTACTGTAAGTATTGTGAAAAAAGATAAAGTTGATGATTTTGTAAAAAATGTTGGAGAAAAATATAAAGATAGAATAGGTTATGATGCTGATTTTTATATAGTTGAAGTCAGTGAAGGAGCAGGAAAACTATAAAAGGGAGTTGTAACCATGATCAATGTAGAGAAAAGCCTTTTTGGAAAATATGAAGGACAGGATGTATATAAATATGAATTGAAAAATTCCAACGGATTTCAGGTAAATATTCTAAATTTTGGAGGAATAATTACTGAAATATTTGTAAAAAATAGGGAAGGGCAGTTTAAGAACGTAGTGCTTGGATATGAGAATTTTGAGGATTATGTGGGAAATGGCGCATATCCTGGTTCAATTATAGGAAGAACTGCCGGCAGGATAGGAAATGGAATTTTTTCAATTGACGGAATAATTTATGATTTAAATAAAAATAATGGGAAAAATTCATTACATGGTGGAAATAAAGGACTGAATACTAAGATTTTCAATGTCAGGGAACTGGGAAATGGAATAGAACTTTCATATAAGAGCCCTCACATGGAAGAAGGGTATCCGGGAAATGTGGATTTTGAAATATGTTACCTCATAAATGAAAGCAATCACCTGACAATTGAATATAAGGCAGTTTCAGACAGAAAAACCTATATAAACTTAACAAATCATACATATTTTAATCTGTCGGGAGATATGGAAAAAAATGGAGATGAACAGGTTCTTAAGATAGATGCAGATGAAGTATGCGAGATTTCAGAAAATATGATTCCAACAGGGGAATTTATAGATGTTACAGATACTGTATTTGACCTGAGAAATGGAAAGGTTATAGCAGACGGTATAAAGGAGAAACATCATCAATTTGATATAACAAGGGCCTACGATCATCCTTTTGTACTAAACAGAATTGGAGTGAGGGGAGAACCTGAAATTGTCCTATATTCAGAATACAGTGGAATAGAAATGGAAGTCTGCACAACAGAAAGGGTGGCAGTTGTCTATACTGGAAATTATCTGGATGATGTTCCTGTTTTTGACAGCGGATACAATAAAATAATCAAAAAGGAAAAGAATGACAGATATCTTGGAGTGGCAATAGAAACACAGGACTTTCCAAATGGAATTAATGAAAGAAAATTTAAAGTAAAATTACTTGAAAAGGATAAGGAATATATCCAGAAGACAATATTCAAGTTTAATGTAAGATAAAAATATTTAATAAATAAAGCACAATATTTGATAAAAAGATGCAGGGAAGTGATCAGATGGATATATTTTTTGAAGTTGAAAAACTTATTGAATATTCAATAAAAAATGGACTGGTGGAAAGGGAAGATAAACTTCTTGTAACTAATCTTGTACTGGAATGTCTGGAACTGGACACATACAAGGATTTTTCACCATCTGAAGAAGAAAATATAAGAAAAGAGATAGAAAATGCAGTTTATCCTTCGGAGATTCTTGATAATATTGTAGACTGGGCTGCAGAAAATGGAAAAATGAAGGGAACAACAGCTACTTTTAAGGATTTACTGAATTCAAAGATAATGGGACAGATAGTTCCTAGAACATCACAGGTAAGACGTGAATTCTGGAATGAATATGAAAATAATGGAATTGATAAGTCAACAGAATATTTTTATGGACTGTCTAAAAAAAGTAACTATATAAGAACAGACAGGATAGCAAAAAATATACAATGGAATTATGAAAATAATTATGGAAGCCTTGAAATAACAATAAATCTTTCAAAACCTGAAAAAGATCCAAAGGAAATTGCAATGCAGAAAAATATCGTATCAACAAATTATCCTAAATGTCTTTTATGTAAGGAAAATGAAGGATATATGGGAAGGATAAATCATCCGGGAAGACAGAACCACAGAACGATAAAAATGAATTTGACTAATGAAGAATGGTATTTTCAGTACTCCCCTTATATATATTATAACGAGCATTGCATAGTGTTTTCGGGAGAACATCGGCCAATGAAAATAGACAGGGCAGGATTTGAAAGACTGTTTCAGTTTGTTGAGAAGTTCCCCCACTATTTTATAGGTTCAAATGCAGATTTACCAATAGTTGGAGGCTCTATTCTTTCACATGACCATTTTCAGGGCGGAAGACATGTATTCCCAATGGAAACTGCCAAAATAAAAGAAAAAATAGAATTTAAAGGTTATGAAGATGTGGAAGCAGGAATTGTGAACTGGCCTATGTCAGTAATAAGAATAAGAGGTGAGAAAGACAGGCTTGTAGAGCTTTCAGAAAAAATTCTTAATAAATGGATAGACTATGATGCGGAAAAACTTGATATATATTCACATACAAAAGGGGAAAGACATAATACTGTAACGCCGATAGCAAGATTTAAAAAAGGAAAATATGAAATGGATCTTGTTTTAAGGAATAATCTTACAAACAGTGTTCATCCTCTGGGAATATTTCATCCACATGAAGAGCACCATAATATAAAAAAGGAAAACATAGGACTTATTGAAGTAATGGGACTTGCAGTTCTTCCGGGAAGACTGAAGGAAGAAATGTCTGAAATAAGAAATTTGCTGGAGAAGGTTAGGGAAACTCAGGAATTTAAGGAAACAGGAAGCTATGAAAAATGTTATGGTGAAATGGAGAATAATGAACAACTGAAAAAACATGTAAAGTGGCTAAAATACTATCTGGAAACACATAAACTGAAACAGCTTGCAGAAAGTGATATAGAGTTATTCATAAAAAGTGCCATAGGAGAGACTTTCTCTAGGGTTCTGGAAGATTGTGGAGTATTTAAGAATAACGAGGATGGAGAAAAAGGATTTAGAAAGTTCATAAACAAAGTAAATGAATAATAGGAAATAAGTGTACAGGAAATAAATTTATTTTCCAAAACAGTTTCATAAAATTTAAAACAGCCGTTAATTAGGAAAAAATTATAAAAAACTGAAATATATACTGCCAAAAAATTTTTAAAAAAACAGTTTTCCTAAAAATAACAGGCTGTTTTTAATATTGTATTTTCAAATATTGTACATTAGTTAAGAATATTTTCTTGATTATTTTTATTTTAAATGTTATATATAAAGAAAATGAACATTAATTCAAGGAGAATAAAAATGTTGCTGACAAAAAGACAAAATGAAATATTAATGATGATTAAGGAAAAATCACCAATTTCCGGAGATGAAATAGCAAGAAACCTTTCAGTTACAAAGTCTGCACTGAGAACTGATTTTTCAATATTGACAGGTCTGAAATTAATAACTTCAAAGCCAAATAAAGGATATATTTACAATGGATGTACAGCAAATGTAGTGAAAAATCATATGAGTCCACAAAATTCAATTGACATAAAAACAAGTGTATATGATGCAGTTATCCACCTTTTCAACTATGATCTGGGAACTCTGATTGTAGTTGAAAATGGTAAACTTGTAGGAATTATATCAAGGAAGGATCTGCTGAAATCAGCCCTACATGGGAAAAATATGGAGAAAATTCCTGTCAGCATGATTATGACAAGAATGCCGAACATAGTGTACTGCTTTGAAAATGACACCGTACTCGATGCAATAGAAAAAATTATTAAACATGAAATTGATTCACTGCCTGTATTAAGAAAAGAAAATGGGAAACTAATTCTTGTTGGCAGATTTACAAAAACCAATGCTATAAAATTGTATTATCAGGAACTTAAAAATAAAAATATTTAGGAGGAAAGAGCAATGAAGCAGGTTTACGAGTTTAAAGAAGGTGGAAAAGAAATGATTCCAATACTGGGAGGAAAAGGGGGAAATCTTTCTGAAATGGTGAAGATAGGTCTTCCTATACCTTATGGAATTATAGTTTCCACAACAGCATGCAATCAGTTTTTTAAAGACGGTAAAGAACTTTCCGAATCGTTGAAGGAAGAAATTTTGAAAAATATTCAAATTTTGGAAAGTACAACAGGTAAAAAAATTCAGTCTGACAATCCTCTATTAGTATCAGTAAGATCAGGTGCTCCAATTTCAATGCCGGGAATGATGGACACAATACTGAATGTAGGATTTAATGATGATGTTGCACAGAAAATGCTTGATATAACAGGAGACGAAGATTTTGTGTATTCTTCCTATCTGAGATTTGTTCAGATGTTTTCTGAAATAACTGAAGGAATTGAAAGAAAAAGATTTATGGAACTGAAATCTGACAACTATAAGGATCAGATAAAAGAAGGAAAACAGATATATAAAGATGAATGTGGAAAAGAATTTCCTGAAAAATTTGAAGACCAGATATTCCGTGCAGTAAAAGCTATCTTTAACTCGTGGAATAATGACAGGGCAATATTATACAGAAAACTTAATAATATTGATAATAATATGGGGACAGCTGTTATCATTCAGGAAATGGTATTTGGAAACCTTAATGAAAAATCAGGAACAGGAGTACTGTTTACAAGAAATCCTTCCACAGGAAAAGATGAAATTTTTGGAGAAGTTCTTTTAAATGCACAGGGAGAAGATATTGTTGCAGGAATAAGAACTCCTGATGATATAAACCTTTTAAAAACAACTATGCCTATCATATACGATGAACTTGTAAAAACAACAAAAAAACTTGAAAAACATAATAAAGACATGCAGGATATTGAATTTACAATTGAAAATTCCAAACTGTTTATTTTACAGACAAGAAATGGAAAAAGAACGCCGGAAGCTTCCCTGAAAATTGCAATGGATATGGTAAAGGAAAATATTCTGACTAAGGAAGAAGCTATTCTTAAGGTTGAACCTTCTTCAATAAACAAGCTTTTAAATGGAGATTTTGATGAAAAGTTCCTGAAGGAAGCGACTTTCCTGACAAAAGGGCTTGCAGCATCATCCGGAGTGGCTGTTGGTCGTATAATGTTTGATTCAAAGAAAGTAAAAATAAGGGAAAAAACAATACTTGTAAGGGAAGAAACTTCGCCTGAAGACCTTCAGGGAATGACTCTTGCCCAAGGAATAGTTACGCTAAAAGGTGGAGCAACTTCACATGGTGCGGTAGTTGCCAGAGGAATGGGGAAATGCTGTGTAACAGGATGTTCAGAAATAAAAATTGATGAAATAAAAAGAACCATGACAGTAGGGGAATATGTACTGAAGGAAGGGGATTTCATATCTGTCAGCGGACATACCGGGGAAATATTCTTAGGAAAAATACCTTTAAAGGAAAACAGTTTTTCAGATGAACTGAAGGAATTTATATCATGGGCGGCAGATGTAAAGAGAATGGAAGTAAGAATGAATGCCGACACGCCTGAAGATGCAAAACAGGGAAAATCCTTCGGAGCTGCAGGAATTGGATTATGCAGAACAGAGCACATGTTCTTTAAGCATGATAAAATATGGGCAATAAGAGATTTTATACTAAGTGACAGAGGAGAAGAAAAGAAAAAATCACTTAAAAAATTATTTGAACTTCAGAAGAAGGATTTCCTTGAAATACTTGAAATACTTGACGGAAGTGAAGTAAATGTAAGACTGCTTGACCCGCCTGTACATGAATTCCTTCCAAAAACAAAGGAAGACAGGGAAAAAATGGCAGAAATTCTTGGAAAGCCTGTGGAAGAAATTGAAATAAGAATACGTAAATTAAAAGATGAAAATCCAATGTTAGGTCATAGAGGATGCCGTCTGGGAGTAAGTTATCCAGAACTTTACAGAATGCAGGGGAAAGCAATAATGGAAGCTGCTTATGAATGTTCAAAAAAAGGAATAAAAGTTCATCCTGAAATAATGATACCATTTATAATGGAAGCAAAGGAACTTGCTTACCTGAAAAAGGAAATAGAAGAAGAAATTGAAATTCTGTTTGAAGAAATAGGAGAAAGAGTGGAATATAAGCTTGGAACAATGATAGAAATACCAAGAGCCTGCCTGCTTGCTGATGAAATAGCGGAACACGCGGATTTCTTCTCATTCGGTACAAATGACCTGACTCAAATGTCAATGGGACTTTCAAGGGATGATTCAGTGAAATTCCTGGATGATTACAGGGAAAAAGGAATATGGGAAGGAGAGCCTTTCTATTCCATAGATACAAAATCTGTAACTAAACTTGTTAAAATTGCACTGGACAATGCAAAACCTGTTAAACCTGATTTAAAAATAGGAGTATGCGGTGAACATGGAGGAGATCCAAAAAGTATAGAATTTTTTGAAAATAACAACTTTGATTATATAAGTTGTTCACCATTTAGAATACCTACCGCAATACTTGCCGCGGCGCAGGCTTATTTGAGAAAAGAAAAATAATAAAACAGCTGTTATAATTTTACTTGACTGAATGGACTGTATGTATTAAAATAACAATATATATTTTTCATATATTGAAATTTTTTACATGCAGTTTCTTTAATTTATGTATAAAATTATAAAAAAAGCAATATAAATTTACTTTAGGAGGTATTAATGGGTAACAATGTGAACATCGACAAATCAAGAGTAAAAAAGGTCATCGAGCCTAGTTTTGACAAAAAGTACAGTGGTGTAATTCTTCCGGTAGTCTTTTTTATTGTGCTGGCTCCACTTATATGGATGACAGTGACAACTCTTTTTGATGCTGAAAATACAAGGGCAAATAAGCCGGCATTAGTTATATTACTGTTAGGAATTATAGCATTTCTGGTGGGAATAAGTTTTTTAGGAAGATGGATTACTAAAAAAATTATAAAAGTGTACCTTTATGACAAGGGATTTCAAACAAATAAAGACAGTCAGGAAGTTTATTATAAGGATCTTACATATTTCTATCTTCCTGGTATGAAGTCAAATACTTTTTCAGCAATTCTGTACGGAAATAAAGATGGCCAGTGGAGTTTTATTCCTGGAGCACCATTTAAAAAGAATGCTTTTTATATATGGCAGGATGACTATATTAAAAATGTATTTCCTGATGCTATTTCCAACATAGAAAATGGAGGAAAAGAAGAATTTTACTTAAGATCTGTAAAGGATCTTCAGAAAGATGCAATGCTGGGAGTAGGTAAGAAAAAAGTAAAACAAATAGGAGAGAGCCTTCCTAAACTTGAAAAAATAACTGTAACAAAGGATTATATTGCCTTTGCAGAAGAAATCTATAACTGGGAAAATTACAAAGTTGAAGTTACTCCGCTTGCTATAAAGATATCAGACCTTAGTGGGAACATAAGAGTAAATTATGGAAAATTTGCTGTGTCAAATCTTGATTTACTGTCAGTTCTAATTAATAGACTTAATAGAAACTAATTTTTTCATAATAAATCTTTTTAAAGCAAAAAAATAAGGAACTATCTGTGAAAAACAGATTTTGGTTCCTTATTTTTATTATAAAATTAATTTATCATTAATGAAAATAAATATAAAATGATATATAAATTTAAAATAAAAAAGTAAGTTTACTTTTTTATAAACTTACTTTACAGAAAACAGTGCTTTTGCTATTTTTGGACTTAAATTTTCTTTATTTTCCAATAATATTTTTTTAACCTGATCAACATTTTTTCCTTTTAATGTTTTCATAGCTTTAGTACAAACTCTTACCTTTAGTTCAGAACCATTAATGTTTAATGTCATAACTTGAAGGTTTGGTCTCCATATTCTTTTAGAAGATCTATGAGAGTGGCTCACTGTGTTTCCGTGTCCTGTACTTTTTCCGAAAACTTCACATCTTTGCATAAATGTTCCCTCCTTTACACATATCGAAATTTATTTTATCATATTTTCTAAATTATTACAAGTCTTTTTCATTCTTTTTCTATCCGCTGTTACGAAGTCCAGTTGCAAGTCCGTTTATAGAGATGTGGATAGCTTTTTTCAATTCATCAGATTCATCACCGTCTCTCAATCTTTTCAATAGTTCCACCTGAAGATAGTTCATTGAATCAAAGTAGGCAAGACGATTTTTAAGGCTGCTCGCAAGTTCAGGGTTGTCAGCCAGCAGAACATCGTTTCCGGTAATTTTTTTCAGAACATCTATAGTCAGTTCCCATTCTCTTACAATTTTTTCAAAAATTTCCTGAGCAGTTTTCTGGTCACTTGCAAGTTTTACATATTCTGAAGCAATTGTCATGTCGGATTTTGATAAAACCATGTCTACATTTGAAATAACCGATTTAAAGAAAGGCCATTCCTTGTACATATTCTGAAGAATCGAAAGATTGTCTTCATTATTTTGTATCCATTCTGTAAAGGCTGAACCGACACCATACCACCCTGGAAGCATTATACGGGCCTGTGACCATGAAAATACCCATGGTATGGCTCTTAAGCTTTCAAGTGACTGAGTCTTCTTACGTGAAGAAGGTCTCGAACCTATGTTTAATCCTGCAATGGCATTAATAGGTGTCACTTCAAAGAAAAAGTTTGAAAATCCTTCTGTATTGTAGACTAAATTACGGTAGACATCATAGCTTAAATCAGAAATTTTTGAAATAATATTTTCATATTTTTCCCAGTTTGCATCTTCTTCAGTTAAGGCAGTAGATTCCAGTGCGGCTGAAACCAGAGCTTCCAGATTTTTCAATCCCAAGTCAGGATTTCCATATTTTGCACCAATAACTTCCCCCTGTTCTGTAAGACGGATAGTTCCGGCTGTGCTTCCTTCCGGCTGTGCAAGAATAGCTTCGTAGCTTGGTCCTCCTCCACGGCCTACAGTTCCTCCTCTACCATGGAAGAATGAAATTTGAACATTGAATTTTTTACCTATTTTTGTAAGTTCTTTCTGTGCCTTATATAATGACCAGCTTGAACTTAGATATCCTCCGTCTTTGTTACTATCTGAATATCCAAGCATTACTTCCTGTTTTCTTCCTCTTTTTGCCATCCATTTTTCAACTAACGGCAATGAGAACCATTTTGTCAGTATTTCCGGTGCTGCTTCAAGATCTTCAACTGTTTCAAATAAAGGTACAATCTGAAGGTCGCAGAATTCGTTTCCTTCATTTCCTTTTGCGAGGTTAGCTTCCTTCAGTAAAATTGCTACTTCCAGCATGTCAGATACACTTGTTGCATGAGAAATAAGGTTCTTTTCAACAATTTTTTCTCCAAATCTTTTTCTTAATGACTTAACTTTTCTGAATATTGCAAGTTCTCCGGAAAGAAGTTCGCTTTGAGGTATTGTTTCATCACTCAAAATACGTGGATCGTGTTCCAGTTCCCTAAGCAGTACTTCACAACGTGCATCTTCAGAAAGACTTAAGTAGTCGCCTAAAATATTTGCACTTTTCAGAAGTTCGGCCACACAGACTTCGTGTACACCTGAATCCTGTCTCAAGTCAATTGTTGCAAGGTGGAATCCAAAAATTTTAGTTGCACTTATAAGATTCTGAAGACTTCCTTTTACTAAAAATCCGGCATTGTTCTTAACAAGCGAATCAGCTAATATTTCCAGATCCTTGGTAAATTCTTCAGAACAGCTGTAAGGATTGTCAATTACGTTCTTTCTTTTTGGTGGCAGTACTTCCGTATTTTCGCATAAATTGTATGCTGTAGCCAGAAGTCTGTCGTTTATTGCAGTCAACGCACGTCTATAAGGCTCGTTTACACGATGCGGAGAAACTTCTCCTGCCATTTCTGACAGTTTTTCCAGGTCTTCTGTTATATTTACCATAGTATTTGACATGGATAAATCACGATATATCAGTTCCACTTCATCCAAGTAATGAAGGAAAAGTCTAAGAGCCTGTGCCTGTGCCGATGTTTCAAGAGTATTTACGGTAACGTAAGGATTTCCATCACGATCTCCTCCAATCCACATTCCCATAGTAAGTGGAATTAGATTTTCTGCAGTTTCATTATCTTCTCCAAGTTTTTTAGAAATTTCCTGGAATTTATTTATTAAATTTGGAATTTCATTAAAGAAAGTTATATTATAATATCCAAGTACATTGCTTATTTCATCAACGACTCTTAATTTTGAAGTTCTTAACATGGAAGTCTGCCATAAAATCTGCACACCTCTGTTTAAATCATCAATCCACTGTGCTTCATCAATCTGGTGATTTTTTACGCTTTCATGTAAATCCAGGATATTTGTAATTTTTCTTATCATGTCAAGAATACTTTTTCTTTGAACCTGTGTAGGATGTGCTGTCAATACAGGGACAACATCTACACTTTTCATTGCATTTAATATTTTTTCGTTACTTATTCCTTTTTCCTTTAAGTTTTTCAGTGATTTTTCCAATGTACCTATCTGGATTTTATTGGAAAATTTTGCATTTCTATGCTGATGTGTCTGATACACATCTTCTGCAATATTCGCCAAAACTGAAAAGTGACTGAATCCTCTGATTACACGTAGGATTTCATGGTCGCTCAGCTGGCTGCAGAAAGTGGATAAATTTTTACGGCTTTCCTGATTTTTTGTTTTATAATACTGTATTGAAGCCTCTCTCAGACTTTCGGTAGCCTGATAAATATGTAATCCGGCATAATTAAAAATCGATTCCCCAAGAAGTGCCCCAAAAAGCCTGTTATGTTCAAGAAGTGTCTGCTGCTGTTCATCAAGCTTTACAGCGGGTAAGGGAGTAACAGGTAAATTTTTTAAATCCATGTATGATACCACCTTTTTATTTAATTTATATATGTTATTCAAATTTTGCAATCATATCCAAACGCTATAGATTATATCATAAAATGAGAGTTATTTAAATGAAAAAGTAATATAAGTTTTATATAGAGGTAATAAATAACATGAATATTATGCCAAAGAGAAAACAAATGGAAAATGTTAAAAAATAGGATATAATTTAATTGGAGTAATGGTTAATAATAATTTAAAAAGAATAAAGGTGAAATAATGAAGATTTTATTTATAATTTTTATTATCCTAATATTTAAAATCTTATTATTTGTAAAAGTCTGATTTCGTGTTATAATAATTCTGAATAACGTCAGAGTATATTCCCAGTTTGGAAAATATGGAAAATGTTATTTAAAACAAAAAATAAATGGAATTAGACAGAAAAGAAGGAAGAAAAATGGAAAAAAAATATGATGTACTGGAATTTTATAAAATAATAAATGAACTTATAAATCTATCAAAACTTGAAAAAACAAAGGAAAAATTTATAGATACGGATATCATTAAGGATAAGTCGACACTTGACAAGGAACTTATGCTGATGGCGGATCTGATTGATTTTTACAAATTTGACGACGGATTTGAGCTTACAGGACTGTCAAATATACAGAGATACATAAATTCAATTGAGCTGATAGGTTCATATCTGAATGCTGAAGACCTGGCAGATTTAAGGAAAAACCTGTCTGTATTCAGAATTTCCAAGAGCAGGGCAAAAAATGTAAGGGATAAATACAAAACAATATGGACACTCTTTACAGATGTTGAAGAAGTGAAGGAAATAGAGCAGTTTATAGGAGAGGCCATAAATGATGATGGAAATCTGAAGGATGATGCCTCAATCGGACTAAGGGATGTGAGAAGACAGAAACAGAATATAAATGCCAATATAAAAGAAAAATTTGATGACCTTATGAATAATAAGGAAACACAGAGGGCAATTCAGGAAAGAATAATTACTCAAAGAAATGACAGATATGTAATAGCTGTAAAAACAGATTTTAAAGGCCTTATAAAAGGAATAGAGCATGACAGGTCAGCAACTGGAAGTACAGTGTATATAGAACCTTTAAATGTTGTTTCCTTAAATAACAAGCTCAGGGAATATGAAGCACGTGAAAGGGAAGAAATAAGAAAAATACTGTTAAGGCTTACAGAACTCATAAGAACTAAGAAGGAAGAAATAATCAGGATTAAGGAAATTCTGGAAAGACTGGATTATTTGAATGCCAAGACAGTATATTCAATAAATAAGAAATGTACAGTGCCTAAAGTTATAAATAAGGAATACTTGAAACTTGTAGAGGCGAGACATCCTCTGATTGATGAGAATACAGTTGTTCCTATAAATTTTGAATTGGGGAACAGTGAAAATATAATGCTTATTACAGGACCGAATACAGGAGGAAAGACAGTTACTCTGAAGGTGGCAGGATTACTCACATTAATGGCATTATCAGGAATTCCGGTACCAGCAAATGAAAAAACAGAAATAGGACATTTTGGAAGTGTCCTTGCAGATATTGGAGATGAACAGAGCATAGAGCAGAACCTGTCTTCATTTTCAGGCCATGTGAAAAAAATAAAGGAAATAATGGAAGAGGCAAACAGCAGTTCCCTTGTGCTGATGGATGAGCTTGGAAGTGGTACTGATCCTATGGAAGGTGCAGCATTTGCAATGGCGATAATCGACTATCTGAACGGAAAGAATATAAAATCAATAATTACGACACACTACAGCGAAGTAAAGGCTTATGCCTTCAATACAACAGGCATAAAAAGTGCATCAATGGAATTTAATGTGGAAACGCTTTCGCCAACATACAGACTTCTTGAGGGGATTCCTGGAGAAAGTAATGCCCTTATAATAGCAGGAAAATATGGAATAAGTGAGCAGATAATAAATACAGCCAGAAGCTACATAAGCGAAGATAATCAGAAAGTGGAAGAAATGCTTAAATCCATCAAGGAAAAGAATGATGAGCTTGAAGTTCTGAAATTTGAACTGGAAAATACAAGAAGGGAATTTGAAGAACAGAAAAATTCTTATGAGCAGAAAATAACTCAGGTTGAAAATGAGAAAAATGAAGTTATAAAGAAGGCATATGAAGAAGCTGACAATTATCTGAAGGAAGTGCAGTCAAAGGCTAAAAACCTTATAGACAGAATAAGTCAGGACGAAGTGAAAAAGGAAGAGGCAAAAAATGCACAGAGAAGTCTGAATATGCTGAGGGAATCATTTATTGCAGATAAAAAGCAGAATGTAAAGGAAAGAAAAGTAGTTGCTAAAAATATCGATGTTCAGGAAGGGGAAGAAGTCCTTGTAAAAACATTGAACCAGAATGGAAAAGTTCTACGTATAATACCTGAGACAAACAGTGTTCAGGTACAGGCGGGAATATTGAAATTAGTTGTTTCCATGGATGATATTGTAAAAATTGAGAAGAAAAAAGTAAACAAATTTAGAAGCTTTGCTTCACTTAAATCAAGTCAGGTAAGAGGGGAAATAGACCTGAGAGGAAAGAATGCCGATGAGGCGATCGCAGACCTTGAAGTGTACCTTGACAGGGCAATGCTGACAGGGTATCACGAAGTGTATATTATTCATGGAAAAGGGACAATGGTTCTAAGAAAGAAAATTCAGGAATTTTTGAAAACTTCAAAATATGTGACAGAATTCAAGGATGCTAACCAGAATGAAGGTGGAATCGGCTGTACGGTGGCTACTTTGAAGTAGGAAATATTGAAACTTAAAAAAATGATTTAAAAAAACAAAAGGATTGTTCAAGGGAGATTAAAAAATGAGATTTTACAACACAATGTCAAATAAAATTGAAGAATTTGAAACAATAGAAAAAGGAAAAGTAAAAATGTATGTCTGCGGGCCTACAGTATACAACTACATTCATTTGGGAAATGCAAGACCTATTATTGTTTTTGATACATTGGCAAGATATTTTAAATATAGGGGCTATGATGTAACTTATATCCAGAATTTTACTGATGTGGATGACAAGATAATAAAAAGAGCAAATGAAGAGGGGATTTCTGTAAAGGAAGTGACAGAAAAATATATAAAAGGTTTTTTTGAAGATATAGAACCTCTGAATATATCAGATGATATAATACGGCCTAAAGTAACGGAAAACATGCCTGAAATAATAGAAATTATAAAGAAACTGATTGATGAAGGCTTTGCTTATGAGAAGGACGGAAATGTATTTTTTGAAGTAAAGAAATTTGAGGAATATGGGAGTCTGTCAAATCAGAAGATAGATGAACTGGAAATAGGTGCAAGAGTAGATATAATGGAGGAAAAAAATAATCCGCTTGACTTTGCATTGTGGAAAAGAAAAAAAGAAGGGGAGCCCTACTGGGAATCACCATGGGGACAGGGACGTCCGGGATGGCATATAGAATGCAGTGCAATGGCAAAAAAATATTTAGGTGATACATTTGACATTCATGGTGGTGGCCAAGATCTTGTTTTTCCTCATCATGAAAATGAAATAGCCCAGAGCAGATGTGCATATCATGGAAACTTTGCAAATTACTGGCTTCATAACGGGTTTATTCAGGTAAATGGAGATAAAATGTCGAAATCACTTGGAAACTTCTTTCTACTAAGGGAAATATTAGGAAAAATTCCTGGAAATGTGGTAAGATTATTTATATTGGGAACTCATTACAGAAAACCGATAAACTTTTCTATGGATAATATGGAAGATAGTAGAAAAACCCTGAAAAATATAGTAACTTCAATGAATAATTTTTCAGAAATAATTGAAAAGTTTTCAGGTAAAGGGTCTCATGAAGGGGAAGTTTCTGATAATACTGGAAATAATAGTACTAACGAATTTAAGGAAAAAGTAAATGAACTTGATAAAAAGTTTATGGAAGCAATGGATGAGGATATGAATACGCCACAGGCACTGGCAGTAATATTTGATCAGATTAAGGAAACGAAGAAATTTTCGGTGAATATTTTAAATGGAGAAGAAGCTGAAGCTTTGAATTATTCATATAATTCATTGAGAAAAAAACTGGAAGAAGTTTTAGGAATAATGCTATTTATGGAGGATGAAAATAAAAATTTTAAAAATAATGATAAATTGACTGGAAATTTGATTGAATTATTGATAAAATTAAGAGCAGATGCAAGAAAAGAAAAGAATTTTAAATTATCTGATGAAATAAGGGATAATCTGAAGGAATTAGGAATAGAAATACAGGATAATAAAGACGGTACAACAGGTTATACGATACAGTCAAATAATAACGAAATATAAAAACTAGGAGGAAAAATGGGAATATTTAAATTTTTAAGAGTATTTAGGGTCAATAAAAGTATATCAATAGATCTTGGAACTGCGAATATATTGATATATGACAAACAAAGAAAAAAAATAGTGCTAAATGAGCCATCAGTTGTAGCAAGGGACAGAAAAACAAGAAAAATAATAGCTGTTGGAAAAGAAGCCAGGGAAATGCTTGGGAAAACACCTGCAAGCATTGAAGCGATAAAACCTTTACAGGATGGAGTTATTGCAGATATAGATTCTACAACAGAAATGATAAGCTATTTCATACATAAAATTTATGGAAATTCTTTATTCAAGCCTGAAGTTATGATCTGTGTCCCAATACAGGTTACAGGAATTGAAAGAAAGGCACTTTTTGATGCAGTAAAGGGAGCTAAGAAAACATATATTATTGAAGAGGGAAGAGCCGCAATAATAGGTTCAGGAGTGAATATTTCCAAGCCGGAAGGAAGCATGGTAATCGATATAGGTGGAGGTTCTACAGATGTTGCAATACTTTCACTTGATGAAATCATAGCAAGTAAATCAATAAGAATTGCAGGAAATAAATTTGATGATGATATTGTAAAATATATTAAGAAGAAATATAACCTTCTAATAGGTGACAGAACAGCTGAAAAAATAAAGAAAGAACTGGCAACAGCATTGAGAAGTGTTAATCCTGAAATAATGGAAATAAAGGGAAGAGATTTGGAATCAGGAATCCCTAACACAATAGAAGTAAATTCAAATGAAATATGTGAAGCAATTGAGGAATCATTGTACCAGATAGTAAACTCTACTAAGGAAGTACTTGAAAAATGTCCACCTGAACTTGCAGCTGATATACTTGACAACGGTATAGTAATGACTGGTGGAGGTTCACTGATAAAGGATTTCGTAGAACTTATGGAAAAAGAAATAGGAATAAATGTATATTTGTCACAGAATCCTTTAGATTCAGTAGTTTTAGGTGGAGGAGCAGCTTTTGATAATAAAAAACTGTTACAAACACTGCAAGTAAGAGAAAATTAGTCTGTCAGTAAAATTTATAGGGTGATTTATGAAAAGTAAGGAAGTATTATCGGCATTTGAAAAGGAAGTTAAACAGAATAAAATTTCTGCAAGTTATCTTTTTTATGGAGATAAAAGAGTTGACTTACTTTTCTATGCACTTGAATTTTCAAAAATGGTAATGACAAAAGATATAGAAGATGAGGAAGAGAAAAAGAGCATAGAAAAAAAAATAGAAAATCTCCAACATTCTGACATTGAAGTTATAAATAGAAAAAATGAAAATATAAAAATAGATGAAGTAAGAGAGCTGATTTATGATGCGATTGAATCAGCTTACAGTTCTCCTAAAAAGATTTTTATTCTCTGTGGAATAGAAAACTTAAGGAAAGAGTCTTCGAATGCACTGCTTAAGATTCTTGAAGAACCTCCGAAAGACGTCTATTTTATTTTGCTTGCACGAAGTCTGAATATTATTTCAACAATAAAGTCACGGACTATAAAATTTCATCTGGAAGGGGCAAGTAATGAAGAACTTGGAGTCAGCAAGGAAATTTACTATTTTTTTGATGGAAATGAAAATAATATAAGAAGATATAAGGAAAACGGAATTCCGCTGGAAGAATATGAAGACGGGATAAATTCATATGAGGATGCATTGTCTAATATAAAGGCAATGAAGGAATATGCAAAAAATGAAATGGAGAATAATGAAAATAGCAGTTCAGACGCTAGTTTTCTGGAAATAATAATAAATTATAACAGAAGTATAGAATATATAGTGAAAAAAATAAGATTTTTTAACATTGAAGAAGTTTACATGCTCGTTAATGAAATAGAAACTGAATTTAAGCAGGAAAGGGAACTTCTTGGAGATTTACTCGGTAAAATAATAATAGCGGCAAAGAGGACAGCAAATGGAGAAAATCTGAAAAAAATGATAAATATGAAAAACAGTCTTAGAAGTAATGTGAATGTGAGAAGTATTTTATTCAATTTTTTTAACACTTTGCAGGAAATTGTATAATAATCAGAATATAAAAAAAACTAAATTAGAAGGAGAAGCTATGGATTTGAAACATTTGGTAAGTGGAACGGATATTAGAGGAATTGTTTCGGAAGTTGAAGGAAAAAAAGTAACTCTGACAGAAAAAGAAGTTGAATTTATAGGAAAAGCATTTGGAAACTGGATTACAAAAAAATACGGAAGAAAATCTGAACTTGAAAACAGAAAAATAAAAGTATCCGTAGGATATGACGCAAGACATACAGGGCCTAAGTTTTCAAAAATTTTGAGGGATGTTCTGAAAAGTATGGAAATAGATGTTTATGACTGCCAGATGTCCATAACGCCTTCACTGTTTATGACTACAATATTTGAAGATTATAAGGCTGACGGAGCTATAATGATAACAGCAAGTCATCTGCCAAGCTGCTACAATGGACTGAAATTTTTCACGACAGAAGGTGGTCTTGAAAAAACTGATGTAGTTGAAATGCTTGAAATGGGAAATAAAAAGGCATGTCAATGTGAAGCTAATCTTAAGGAAGCCCTTAAAATAGAAGAAAAAAAAGGAAGAAGCTATACAAAAAATCTGGCAGAAGATTACGCCGCATATACATGTGAATTTATAAGAAAAGAAACAGGAGAAGAAAAACCGTTAGAAAATCTTAAAATAGTAATTGATGCCGGAAACGGGGCGGCAGGATTTTTTGCTGATAAGGTAATAGAAGAGCTTGGCGGAAATTCAGAAGGAAGTCAGTTTTTAAATCCTGACGGAGATTTCCCAAATCACGTTCCAAATCCTGAAGCTAAGGAAGCAATAGAATCAATAAAAAAAGCAGTTCTGGATAACAATGCAGATTTTGGAATAATATTTGATGCAGACGGAGATAGAAGTGCCTTCATAGATAATACAGGACGTGAAATAAATAGAAACAACCTTATAGCACTGTTAAGTGATATACTTTTAAAACAGACTCCTGGAGCAACTATTGTTACTGATTCTGTAACTTCTGCAGGATTGAAAAAATTTATAGAAAATCATGGTGGAAAACATCATAGATTTAAAAGAGGATATAAAAATGTAATAAATGAAGCTAAAAGACTTAATAATGAAGGAGTTTACACTCCTCTTGCAATAGAAACTTCAGGCCACGCGGCTTTTATAAATAATTATTTCCTTGATGACGGTGCATATATGGCTGCCCTTCTTCTTATACAGCTTGTAAAAAGTAAAAAAGAAGGTGTAAATTTCACTGATATACTAAATGAGGTGGAAGAAGCCGCTGAAGAAAAGGAAATAAGATTTGCAATAAAGGCTGAAGACTTTAGAAGTGAAGGAAATAAAGTGCTGGAAGCTTTAGGTGAATATGCTGGAAATGTAAAAGGCTGGGAAATAGAAACTCCAAATTATGAAGGTGTGAGAATTATCTGTGACGGAAACAGCTGGTTTTTATTGAGACTGTCTTTACATGAACCTCTGCTTTGCCTAAATATAGAAACAGGAGAAAAGGGGAAAATTGAAGAAATACAGGGACAGATTTATGAATTTTTAAAAGACTTTGACAAGGTGGATATTACACCAATAAAAAAATAAATATTAAGAGGACGGATTGGAAAAGATGAAAAAAGAGAATATCCTGAGAGCGGTCAGAATAATTGTGTTAGTTATTTTTTGTCTATTTGCCGCAAAGGTTTTTATTGGGAAAAATGGGAACAGCAGTAATAATAGCAATCTGACGGCGGCATCGAAAAATAATAAAGTTTCAGAAAAAAATAGTACAGGTACAAATTCCGGAAATAGCAGCAAAAATACTTCGAAAAAGAAAAAAGAAAAGGAAAAAACAGAAATTTCGGAGGAAAAATCTGCTAATACGGGGAATAGAAAATACAAAATAGATTATGACCATATAATTGGAGGGGATATTTCTTCCAATGGAGAAAAAGTTACAGGAGGCCATACTCTTTTAAAGGGTGATGTAAGAATTGTGAAGAAAATTGGGGCTCCTTCGAAAAATGGTGTATATAAAGCAAGTGTTGAAATAAGAAAACCTGACGGAACATGGCAGAAAAAAACCAGCAATGGAGGAGTAAATACAATGTTTCCTGAAAGCTGGGATGAAGCAAGGATAATAGATGAAATAAATTCTGCATGGGAAAACAGGAAGGATTTAAAGGGAAGGGATAATAATATGTGGCAAGGAATAAGTAAAAGTGGAGTTGTCATGAGGGGATATAAAAGTCCAAGAATAACAGCCTATCCTGTTTTTGAAGGTGATAGATAATGAAAATTATATTTGGATATTATGATGATGAGGATTTTGGTCTGACAGCATACCCTGATATTCTTTATTCAGACAAGAAAAAGTTTGACTCTTCTAAAGAATACAAAAAGGAAGAGGAAAAAATAGAAGGATATAGAAAATTTTTAATAACAGGAATAATGGAAGATTTTCAGTATGTAGAAGTGCTGGAGGATTTTCTGCCGGAAATAAAAAAGGTGGATACAGGAAAGCTGAAGGAAACAGAATGGGATGGCCAGGCATTTCAACATAAGATAAATAAGAAAAAAGTTGAATTTACGCATACTATTTTTGGAGAATGTGAAGAGTATCCGAAATGGAGCTGTAAGTTTGATGAATATAAGAAAGTTCTTTATGGATGGGATAAGTTTCTAAAAATGCCGGAAAGTCTGGAGACAAAATTGGAAATAGAAATTTAGGAAAAAATATGATATAAATATATGTTATAAATAAAGTTTATAACATATATTTTTTTAGAATGGAGGAAGATAAATGGAATTTTACAGTCGAAGTTATCTGGAAAATTACAGATTAATTGGAGATGGAGTATCCTTAGTATTATTATTTGGGATGATATTGTTTTTTGGATTTTTAATGTTTAGATGGTTTAAAGGAAGTATTTCAGTAAGAGGAAAACAGCTCAGCCTATTATTTTTAATACTTGTATTGCTATTTGGACTGTTAAAGATAAGTGAATTTCAGGCTCAGAACAATCAGGAAAAAATAAGTAAAAATACAGCCAGTGTAATAAAAGGCCTTTCAGAAAAATTTAATGTCAGTGAAGATGAGATATATGTGAACACAAAGGAAATAACAGAACATACAGTTTATAAAATAAAGGATAAGTTTTATCAGATACATTGGGTAAATAACTCAATATTGGTGGAAGAAATGAAGGTGCCATATGTTGAAGATATAAAAATACTGGACGGAAACGAAGAAAATAAAAAATAAATTTATATGGAAGGAGAAATAGGGAATGGAATTTATAATACAGGTAGCTATAAAATTGACAATAGGCTTTACAGCATTGCTTATATACATGAATATAAATGGAAAAGGACAGCTTGCACCGGTAACAGCGACAGACCAGATAGGAAACTACGTTTTAGGGGGAATAATTGGAGGAGTTATTTATAATCCGAGTATAACAGTTGTACAGTTTCTGATAGTTCTCCTTATATGGATTTCTCTTATGACGGCTATCAATTTCCTGAAAAATTCAAGCGAAGATGTAAAAAAAGTATTTGACGGTGAAATGGTATTTCTTGTTAAGGATGGAGAAATAATAAAGGAAAATTTTGCAAAGGTAAATTTATCCCTTGTGGATTTTTATACAAAAATGCGTATGAAGGGTGTAGTCAGAGTTAAAGATATTGATAAAGCATTTGTCGAATCAAATGGTCAGATTACAATTCTTCAGAAAAATGATAAAAATCTTGCAATACCTTTAGTTGCTGAAGGTAAAATACTTGAAACAGGACTGGAGCATATAGAAAAAGATAGAGAATGGCTAATGGAAAAATTAAAGGAAAAGAATGTTGAAAACCTTGAAGATGTTTTCTTAGCTGAATGGTCAGGAGACAAATTATTTGTTGTAATGAATTAAAAGGAAAACAAGCAGATAGAAATTTTAAATACAGATACTGAAAATAAAAAATAGTTACTTAAATTTAAGACATATTCTACATCTTAAAAAGAGTAACTATTATTTTATTTTATGTGATTTTTAAAAAATTAGTCTTCAACCTTTTCAGCTTCTAAAACTTCTTTTTCTTCTTTATCTTTTTTTTCAGTATAGTCTGCCGGTTTATCAGGCATAATGAAAAGACCTAGAATAAAATAAGGTATAATCCCCATTCCTCCTGGAAGTGCAAGCAGGACAGCACCAATACGTATTATAGTTGAATCCACTTCAAAATATTCTGCAATTCCTCCACATACACCAAGAATTTTTTTATCAGTTGATGACTTATATAATTTTTTTTCCATCGTAATTCCTCCTTTACAATTCAGTTAGAGTATATTACAAAAATAAGATAAAGTCAATAAATTACACTCGATTATATAAAAAATGAAAGTAGACTAAAAGTCTGGTGAAATAAAAATGGAAGTTGGATTTACATAATAAATATAAAAAAATAACATTAATTAATAATACGGTAATATGTAAAAAAGCAAAAATAAAG
This sequence comes from Leptotrichia sp. oral taxon 215 str. W9775, assembly GCF_000469505.1. NCBI lineage: Bacteria > Fusobacteriati > Fusobacteriota > Fusobacteriia > Fusobacteriales > Leptotrichiaceae > Leptotrichia > Leptotrichia sp. oral taxon 215. The sequence continues at coordinate 46,325 of NZ_KI272842.1, forward strand.
TTTACTAAACGAAATATTTATGATAAAATAAACTATAATAAGTCAATTAGGAGTGAACAAAATGTTAGAAACATTGATTTTTAGGGAGATAAGATATAATGGGAACAATGAAAAGTTTCTAAAGAAAATTCAGGGAAAGGTAGCAGAAAAACCTGAAGATATTGATGCACTGCAAACTTTAGCATCAACTTACCATGCATTAAAAGAGAATGAAAAAGCAATAGAAATATATGAAAAACTGGTTAGCTTGAAGCCGGAAGATCATGAAATACGAGCATTTTTAGGATATCTTTATTATGAAAATGAAGAACTGGACAAAGCTGAAGAAAATTTAAATAAAGCACTTGAATTAAGTCAGCTTGAGCCATTTGTACTGTTTCTGCTGGGGAATATATATTCCAGAAGAGGTAGAATATCGGAAGCGGTTGATTGCTATGAAACTGCTATTTTTCTAGACTTTGATATGTATGTTGCTCATATTGATTTTGCAAGAAAATATGAGCATATGGGTAGACATAAAAAAGCCTTAAGGGAATATAAGGCCGCTCTTGAAATTGATTCTAGGGATGAAGGATTACTGGAAAAAATTAATTATATTGAAAATAAATGTAAAGCAACAAAGAACTGCGATTTTGAAAAGGAAGAAAAAAACCAGTTTATAAGTGAAAAATTGGCATTAAATCTATAAACTTGAGAAATCGGATATATAAAGTTGTCTTGTCTATGACAACTTTTTCTATTGTCTAAAAATAGATAAATTAAGAAAATTGATGGAGGAAAAGTGGTAAATTTAGTATGTGAGGCGATTATTCCTGACGGACCGATGAAAGAAGTGGAAGAAATAGAAAACAGTATTAGAACGGTGTATAGAAAACCAATATGGAATAAATTTATAAAAGCTATAAATGATTACAACCTTGTAGAAAATGGGGATAAAATTGCCATTGGAATATCTGGGGGAAAAGATAGCCTTCTTCTTGCAAAGCTTTTCAGTGAGCTGAAAAAGGATAAAAGTAGAAATTTTGAATTTAAGGCAGTAAGCCTGAATCCCGGGTTCAGACAGTCTGATCTTGATAATTTTAGGAATAATCTTGAAAAATTAAATATAGACTGTGAAATTATAGATACTAACATATGGGAAATAGCCAATGAAAAAGCCAAGGATTATCCATGTTTTCTATGTGCAAAAATGAGAAGAGGAATTCTTTATAAAAAAGTGGAGGAATTTGGATTTAACAAATTAACATTAGGTCATCATTTTGATGATGTTATTGAAACTACAATGATAAATATGCTTTATGCAGGGACAGTAAAGACGATGACTCCAAAGGTAAAGTCAACGTCAGGTAAACTGGAGCTTATAAGACCTCTTATATATGTAAGGGAAGCTGATATAATAGAATACACAAAGAAAAATGGTATTAGGGCAATGAACTGCGGATGTACAATAGAAGCAGGTAAAACTTCAAGTAAAAGAAAGGAAGTAAAGGATCTTCTGGCAGCACTGGAAGAAAAGGATCCGGGAATAAAACAGAGTATATTTAATTCCATGAAAAATATAAACTTAGATTATGTTTTTGGATATACTCATGGAAATAAAAAAGATAATCAGATTGAAGATGATGAAAATTAAAAATTATAATTAATATGGAAAACCATCAGAAAAGAATTGATACATGAATTTAGGTAATAAAATCTTTTCTGTTGGCTTTTTTTATTGGAATATTCATATATAAAATAGTTAAATTTTAATTTTTTTGTTGCAATATAGAGAAAAATAAGGTAAAATTATTTTGTTAATAAAAATTTTTTATATTGTGTTTCAAATTTTATGTATTACATAAATTTTGTAATTATTATATAAAAGTTAATGATGAAAATACTAAAGATAAAATGATAATAAATGAATCATTCGGAGGAAAAGAGGTATTTTATGAATTTATTGATGGCACCAGTTAACACACCATTAAAAATTATAAAGGTGAAAATGGAAGGAAGCCAGGAGAGACAACTAAGTAGTATGGGATTTGTTGCCGAAAGTGAAATTATGGTAATAACCGAGAACTCTGGAAATCTTATTGTAAATGTTAAGGACTGCAGAGTAGCAATTGGGAAAGAAATTGCACAGAAAATAGTAGTCAGGGTGAAATAGCGGTGATGCAGTTATTATAGAAACTGTAAAAAAGTTTTTAAGTTGTTTTAAATATTTTAATATAAATTTTATAGGAGGGAGAGTTTACTATGACATTGAAAGAATCAAGGGTGAATTTTAGTTATAGAGTAGTGAAAATTCATGGTTCAGGACCATTCAAAAGAAGAATTATGGATATGGGAATAACTAAAAATGCAGAAATCTACGTAAGAAAAGTAGCTCCTCTGGGAGATCCTGTACAAATATCCATAAGAGGATATGAATTAAGTCTTAGAAAAGAAGATGCTGAATGCGTAGAAATAGAACCTATAAATTCACAAAATTCTGCTGTTGTATAATATGATTGCAGATTGATTTAGAGAATTACAGGAGAAGAGAAAAGGAAGGAGAAAAAATGAGCATAACAATAGCTTTAGCAGGGAATCCTAACAGTGGGAAATCAACATTATTTAATGCTTTGACAGGATCGAATCAATATGTGGGAAACTGGCCGGGAGTTACGGTAGAAAAGAAAACAGGTGTTTATAAGAAAAATAAGGAAATACAGATTACTGACCTACCAGGAGTATACTCGCTGTCACCGTATACATTGGAAGAAGTGGTGAGTAGGGAATATCTGATAAATGAAAAACCTGATGTAATAGTAAATATAATAGATGCTTCAAATATAGAAAGAAACCTATATCTGTCCACTCAGCTGTCAGAAATTGGTATTCCAATGGTAGTGGCATTGAATATGATGGATGTTGTTGAAAGAAACGGGGATAAGATAGATACTGAAAAATTGAGTAAAATATTAAACTGTCCAATTATAGAAATTTCAGCATTAAGAAATAAAAATATAGATAAAGTTATAGAAGCTTCCCTTCAGGCAGCTGAAAAAAGAGATTTTTCTTATATAAAATCATTTAATCCTGAAGTAGAAGGTATAATTACAGAGCTGGAGAATGTTCTTTCAGGTGCAGGTGTTTCAGAATATAAAAGATGGTATGCCGTAAAATTACTTGAAAGAGATGAGAAATCTACAGCAATGCTAAAATTATCAGAAACAGATAAAAAAGAAATAGAAAGTATTGTAAAAAAGGCAGAAGATGATTTTGATGATGACGGTGAAGGAATTATTACAGATGCCCGTTACAACTTTATATCAGGGGTTATAAATCAGACTGTAAAAAAAGGAAGAACAGGCTTGACTGCAAGTGATAAGGCAGATAAAATTTTAACAAACCGTATATTTGCACTTCCTATCTTTGTTGCAATAATGTTTTTAATTTACTATGTTTCAATAACAATAGTAGGTGGACCTATTACTGACTGGGTAAATGATACATTCTTTGGAGAAATTATAGGTGGAAATTTAAAAACTTTCCTTGAAGGAATAAATGTGGCTCCTTGGCTTACAAGCCTTGTAGTTGACGGTATAGTTGGCGGAGTTGGAGCGGTATTAGGATTTCTTCCAATTATAGCGACACTTTACTTCTTTATGGCGATACTGGAAGATATAGGATATATGTCAAGAATAGCATTTATTTTAGATAGAATTTTCCGTAAATTTGGACTTTCAGGAAAATCATTCATACCTATACTGATAGGTACAGGATGTTCAGTTCCTGGAATTATGGCGACAAGAACTATAGAAAATGAAAATGACAGAAGAATGACTATAATTGTAGCTTCGTTTATGCCATGTGGTGCAAAAACAGAAATTATAGCACTATTTGCGGCGACTATTTTCATTGGTTCAAAGGGTTGGTGGTTTGCACCGGTATGTTACTTTGCAGGAATTTTAGCAGTAGTAATTTCTGGAATTATGCTTAAAAAGACAAAAAGCTTTTCCGGAGATCCTGCTCCGTTTGTAATGGAATTACCTGAATATCACCTGCCATTACCATCAAACATAATAAGAACAGTATGGGACAGAGTAAAAGCATTTATAATAAAAGCCGGAACAATTATATTACTTGCAACTGTAGTAATATGGTTCCTGCAAAATATATCAACAAAATTTGAATTTGTGGAATTCTCTGAAGACAGCCACTCAATTCTGGAAGCTATGGGAAGAATTATCGCTCCTATATTCAGTCCTTTAGGATTTGGAAACTGGGCTTCTACAGTTGCAACAATAAGTGGACTTGTAGCAAAAGAAGTTGTTGTATCTACATTCGGAGTAGTTGGAGGATTGGGAGATGCCGCTGTTGAAGATGCTTCATGGATAAAATATACAAACGAATTATTTACTTCTGTATCAGCATTGAGTTTTATGCTGTTTAACCAATTATGTATTCCTTGTTTTGCCGCAGTTGGAGCAATGAGGGAAGAAATGAACAGTGCTAAATGGTCATGGTTTACAGTAGCTTATCAGATGGGATTTGCATATGCAATTTCATTGATTGTATTCCAGTTTGGAAATGTATTTGTACTGCATCAGGCACCTACAATATGGACTGCAGCTGCAGGATTGGTACTGGCACTTATACTTTACATGATGTTCAGAAAACCTAAAGAAGCAAAGGCAGAGGTTAAGTCAGCAGTAACTGCAAAAAGTAATCAATAGTATAAAAAAATAATTTGTTCTGAAAGGGGATGGAAAATATGTCAACAATAATTGTGTTAGCAGTGGTAATTCTTGCAGTCGTATTTGCGGTAAAAAGAGTGAAGAAACATGGTGGCTGCAACTGTGGTAAGAAAGATTGCCATTCCTCATGCTGTAAACGTATAGACAAATAAATCAGAATAGATGCAAGGCCGAGTTATCAAAATCAGCCTTGCTTTTTCATTTTTTTCAAAAATAATGGAATATATGATATAATATAAAAAAGATTTCAGATGAAAGGAGAATAGGTATGAATCTGGAAATTACCACACCTGCAGTTCTTTTTCCGTCAGTTTCATTGCTTCTGCTGGCATATACAAACAGATTTCTTGCACTGGCTTCAATTGTAAGACAGATGGATGTGTGCACAACTGATGAATATCAGATGAATCAGATAAAAAATTTACAGAAGAGGATGCGGTATATAAAAAAGATGCAGTACTTTGGAGTGGCAAGTCTGCTTTTATGTGTTGTTTCAATGTTTTTTCTATTTTTTCAGGTGGATTTACTGGGGATGTTCTTTTTTGTAATAAGTCTTGTACTTATGATAATATCCCTTGCATTTTCCCTGATGGAAATAAAAATATCACTTGAAGCGCTGGAAATACATCTGAATCATTGCGAGTATAAAAAGGAAGATAAAGAGAAATAAGTAAATAGTAGAGGTTTTCAACATAAAAAATAAAAATTGAAAATTATAGTAAAGTTTAAAAATCTTAACATTGAATAATAGAAAAAAAATTGGTATAATTAAAAATAAGGTTTTAACTAGAATAATTATATTTTTAGGAGGAAAAATGATATCTTTAATCCTGGCAGCCGGAAAAGGTACAAGAATGAAATCGGAAAGGTCAAAAGTTGTACACGAAGTAAATGGAGTTCCGATGGTAAAAATGGTTTCAAAATTATTGAAAAATGCAGGAATTGAAAAAAGCATCTACATTCTGGGACATAGAATGGAAGAAGTGCTGAATACAATCGGAGAAGTCGAATATGTTGAACAGGTTGAACAGCTGGGAACAGGACATGCAGTATTAATTGCGAAGGAAAAAATCGAGGAAAACAAGGATGATGTTCTTATAACATACGGAGATACACCGTTGTTAAGGGAAGAAACAATAAACAGAATGAAGGAAAAGTTTCATAATGAAAATCTTGACTGTATTATTCTGTCGTGTAATATGAAAGATCCTTTTGCCTACGGAAGAATAATAAAAAAAGATGGAAATGTAGTTGATATTATTGAAGAAAAGGAAGCAACGGAAGAGCAGAAGAAAATAAAGGAAGTAAACACAGGAGTTTATATCTTCAAGTATAAAAGCCTTCTGGAAGCACTTGGAAAAATAAATAATAACAACATAAAGGGAGAATATTATTTAACTGATACAATCAAAATTTTATCTGAAGGTGGCTATAAAGTAGGAAGTTATGAGATTGATGATGAAGATGAAGTGCTTGGTGTAAATTCAAAGGCACAGCTTGCTCAGGCAAATAAAATCTTAAGAGATAGAAAAAATCTTCAGTTAATGGATAATGGAGCAATTCTTATAGATCCTGCAGCTACTTACATAGAAGAAGATGTTGAAATAGGGGAAGATACGGTTATCTATCCAAATGTAATTATTCAGGGAGATACAAAAATAGGGAAAAATTGTATAATTTTAAGTAATACAAGAATTGAAAATTCAATTATAAAAGATAATGTGAAGATAGAGTCTTCACTTGTGGAAAAGTCAACACTGGAGGAAGGTGTTACTGTAGGGCCGTTTGCCCACTTGAGGCCTAAAGCTCATTTAAAGGAAAATGTTCATGTAGGAAATTTTGTTGAAATAAAAAATGCCGTACTGGAAAAAGGAGTAAAATCCGGGCATCTGACATATATCGGAGATGCCGAAGTAGGAGAGAATACTAATATTGGTGCAGGAACGATTACATGTAATTATGACGGAAAAAATAAGCATAAGACAAAAATAGGAAAAGAATCGTTTATTGGAAGTAATACAATCATGGTGGCTCCTGTTGAAATAGGAGAAGAGTCCTTCACAGCGGCAGGATCAGTAATAACAAAAAATGTACCTGACAGTACATTGGCATTTGGAAGAGCTAAACAAATAAATAAAGAAGGGTGGAAAAAATAAAATGACGGCCTTGTGCGAAGAAGATAAGAAGAAAATTAGAATTTTTGCAGGTTCAGCAAGTACAGATCTAGCTGAAAAAATAGCAAAGTATCTTGAAGTGGATTTGGCACCGCTTCAAATGAGAAGATTCTCCGATGGAGAAATATTTATAAAATCAGAAGAAAGTGTAAGAGGATGTAAAGTTTTTGTCATTCAGTCTACTTCACGACCTGTAAACGAAAGTATAATGGAACTGCTTATTTTTATTGATGCTTTAAGAAGGGCATCAGCCGAGGAAATAATAGCTGTAATTCCTTATTATGGATATGCAAGACAAGATAGAAAGGCCAGTCCAAGGGAGCCAATTACTTCAAAACTTGTTGCAAATCTTTTAACTGTTGCAGGAGCAACAAGAGTTGTAACTATGGATTTACACGCTAGACAGATACAGGGATTCTTTGATATACCTGTTGATCATATGGAAGCATTGCCTATTTTGGCGAAACATTTTATAAAATATGGATTTACACCTGAAGATACAGTTGTAGTATCACCTGATGTTGGAGGAGTAAAAAGGGCAAGAGGACTTGCAAACTGGCTTCATACACCTCTGGCAATTATAGACAAGAGACGTGCAAAAGCAAATGTATCTGAAGTAATGAACATCATCGGGGATGTAAAAGGCAAAAAAGCTATCCTGATAGATGACATGATAGATACAGCAGGAACTATATGTAATGCCGCTCAAGCATTGATTGAAAAAGGAGCTGTGGAGGTTTATGCCTGTGCAACACATGCAGTTTTTTCAGGGCCTGCACTAGAAAGACTTAAAAAGTCAGCTTTTACAAGAGTAGTCATAACAGACAGCATTTACTTACCGGAAGAACAGAGATTTGATAAACTTAGAATACTTTCAACAAGTAAAATGTTTGCAGAAACTATAAAGAGAATAACTACAAGTGAACCGATAAGTAATTTATTTGAAATGCCAATTGAGGAAAAGAAAAGTGAATAATTTAAAAAATAATGTTAGTGATATAGCTGAAATTTTAAAAAAAGGAGGAGTTGCTATTTTTCCTACAGATACAGTGTATGGAATAGGAGCTCTTCCTGATAAGGAAGCTGTCAGAAGGCTGTACAGAATAAAGAAAAGGGATTTTTCAAAGAAAATAATAGCACTTATTGACAATCCTGATAAGCTGGAGGTTCTCACTTCAGAAACAGGAGAAAATATAGACAGGATAAAAAAAGTAATAGAAGAATGCTGGCCTGGAGAGCTGACTATAATATTCAAGGCAAATGAAGAATTTACGGAAAAATTTGATAGCGGACTTAAAACCGTCGGGATAAGGATTCCAAAAAATAGGACTGCCATTGATATTATAAAGAACACAGGAGGTATTGTCTTAACAACAAGTGCAAATATTTCAGGAGAAAAAGCAGTTACAGATATAAAGGATATGAGTGAAGTCCTTTTAAATGAAGTTGATGGGATAATAACTGATAACTCAATACTGACAGGAGTTCCTTCCACAATTATAAAATATGTGGAAGGGGAAATAGAGATACTTAGAGAAGGAAACATAAATATAGAAAAAATAAAACAGTTAATGAAAGGATAATGAAGAAAATGGCAAAAATGGTAAACCCGAATACAGTTACAGACATGGCACTGGTAAATGCAAGAGCCCAGATGAAAACACAGCAGTTACTGCAGAAGGTTGGAAAAGGGAAACGTAAGGTACAGGTAACGTTAAGTAAAAATGTAAGAGGTTATCTGTCAACAATGACTAAGGAAATGAAAAAGCAGATTAAAACACAGCTTGGAAATGAAAAGCAATTGGCGAATCTGTTTCAATTTTTTAATTATTTTGAAAAGGAAACAGAAATAACAAAGGAAAACAAAAAGATTAAGGAAAAAACAATTCTTTTATCTTATGAAGAAATGGATTATCTGAAATTACAGCTTAAGGAAACTGTAAAAAGAGTGGAAGAAGCAAAACAACCATTGAAATGGTATCAATTTCTACAAAAGTTAAGATTCAACTTTGTTAAAAAGCAGAGTGAAATGGCACTGGAAGAGCTGGGGAAATCTACAGTTGTTAAAGAGGGGAAGAAAAAGAAGTAAAATTTTAAAATAAAAGGGAAAAAAGAGGGAAGGTTGAGAGAATGAAAAATAGTCTGGTTTCAAACAGTACTGTTTCATATGTGAATGAAATAATAGAAACAGGAATAAATGAGAGGGCAAGTGATATCCATATAAGTTCTGATGAAACTGATGGAATGGAAATAAAATATAGAATAGACGGTATTTTAAGGGAAAGTGAAAAACTGTATTTTAAAATTGACAGGAAAATTTTGTCAAGAAACATAACAGAAATAATTTCCAGAATAAAAATACTGGCCAATATGAATGTGGCTGAAAAGAGAAAACCTCAGGATGGGAGTTTTTCTTTTTTATTAAAGAAAAAATATAATATAAGGGCGGCATATGTTCCTACAGTTGAAGGAGAAAGCATTGTACTGAGAATACTGGAAAACTATCTTGAAAATACTGAACTTGAAACATTGGGATTTTCAGGGAAAAGTATAGGGATGCTTGAAAAAGTTCTGGAAAGAAAATTTGGTCTGATACTTGTGAGCGGGCCTACAGGTTCAGGAAAATCAACTACGCTTCTTTCAATAATTGACATTCTGAATGACGGAAAAAGAAAAATAATAACAGTGGAAGATCCTGTGGAAACAAAGGTGAAGGGACTTGTTCAGATTCAGGTGAATGAAGAAATAGGAGTAACTTTTCCGGAAGTTCTGAAAAGCACCTTGAGGAATGACCCTGATATTATTGTAGTTTCTGAAATAAGAGATGAAATAACTGCTGAAATTGCAGTAAGGGCGGCCTTGACAGGGCATCTTGTAATATCCACGATACATACAAATGATGCTGTTTCAACATTAATAAGGCTGACAGACATGGGAATACCTAAGTATCTTATACTGGATTCGCTTGTGGGAGTGATAGCCCAGAGGCTTGTAGGGAAAAAATGCAGTTTCTGTGGTGGAGAAGGATGCGGTGAATGTTCAGGAGGATATAGGGGAAGAATTTCCATAAATGAAGTTCTTATTCTTGGAGATGAAGTGAAAAATATTCTGAAATCAGAAAATTTAGGAAGGAAGTCAAAGGAAGAGCTGAAAAGAAATGCAGAGGAATATTTTGTAGATTTTGATGGGGATATAAAGGATAAATTATCTAAAAATATGATTTTTGAAAAAGATGTCTATGAATTTATGGATTAATTTCGGAAGGAATTTATATGAAAAAGAAACTTATTGTGTATGATTTTGATAAGACAATATACAGCGGTGAGTCAGGAACTAATTTTTTTACTTATTATTTAAAGAAATATCCTTTAAAAGCAATTCTTTTTGGATTGACTTATTTAAAGGAAGTACTGCTTTATCTGATAAAAATTACAGACTTGAAACGTCTTAAGGAAAGATTTTTCATATTTCTGGAATCCCACAGCAATGAAGAGATAGAAAAAATTGTGGATGGATTCTGGAAGGAATATGGAAAAAAAATGTACAGCTGGACTCAGAAGGAACTTGAGGAAAACAAAAAGGAAGCTGATATGGTTATAGTAACTTCGGCAACTCCTTTATTTCTGTTGGAAAGGCTTATTCCTGAAATGGGATATAACATGGTATTCGGAACAGAGTTTCAGGGAGATGGCAAGGAAAAGTTCATTGCAGAAATAAAAGGGGAAAATAACAAAGGTATGGAAAAGGTCAAGAAGCTTAATAAGTGGGCAAAGGAAAATGATATAGAATATGAAATAATAAAATTTTATTCAGACAGTCTTGCTGACAAGCCTCTTTATGATATTGCTGACAAGAAGTACTGGATAAAAAAAGGAAAAAAATTGGAAGGAATGCCTGGAAAGAAAACGTTGCTTGATATATTTTTCTGGGATTAAAATAAATTTAAACTGAATATGGATGTGGGGAAAATGGAAAATAAGGAAAATATAAATGGAAATAAAAATGAAAAGACAGGATTAGTATTAGAAGGTGGAGGACTGAGAGGTATTTTTACAGCAGGAGTGTTGGACTTTTTTCTGGAAAAAAATATTGAATTTGATGGATGTATAGGAGTTTCTGCCGGTTCATGCCATGCATGCAGCTATTTATCAAAACAGTATAAAAGAGCCTTCAATGTATCGGTGGATTATCTGGATGATAAGAGATACTGCAGTATGCACAGTCTTATAACAACAGGAGATCTGTTTGGTGTAGATTTTGTATATGGAGAAATTCCTGATAAACTTAATCCTATTGATAATGAAACATTTATGAAAAATAAAACAAAATTTCAGGCAGTAATTACAAACTGCCGTACAGGGGAAGCAGAATATCCTGAAGTAAAGGATTTCAGAACAGATACTGTTTATATAAGAGCTTCAAGTTCATTGCCTTTCCTTTCAAAAATGGTAAAAATAAACGGAGAGCTTTATCTTGATGGTGGAGTATCTGACTCTATACCAATAAAGAAGTCGATAGAAAATGGTAATACAAAAAATGTAATTATAATGACAAGAGATAAAAAATATAGAAAAAAACAAAGTAAGCTTGGAAAAATTTCGGCAATAAGATATAAGAAATATCCTAAATTTGTAGAACTTATGAATACAAGATTCAGTAGATATAATGAAATACTGGAATATATTTATGAACTGGAAAGACAGGGAAAGGTGTTTATAATTCAGCCTGAAACACCGTTAAACCTTGGAAGAATAGAGAAAAATAAGGAAAAGCTTACAAATGTATATAATATAGGATATGAACAGGCTAAAAAACAATATGATGCGCTGATGGAATATCTTTCAAAATAATCGTATATTTTAAAAGGAATTTCGGAAGAAAAAAGAGGACTTAAAATGAAAAACCAGAAAATATGGTATAAACTGGATGCTTTTGCAAAAACATATTCTTCAATAATAAGTGAAGGGAGGACAACCTGTTTCAGGCTGTCTGTTTTGCTATATGAGGATATTGAGGTGGAAATACTAAAAAAAGCCGCTGAAGATTTGCAGAAAAAGTATCCTTTTTATAATTCAGAACTGAAAAAGGGAATTTTCTGGAATTACCTGCAGCAGAAAAATACACCTCTCCAGGTAGTGCCTGAGATAGCTTATCCATGTACAGAAATAAAGAAGAAAAATCCTCTGAGAATATTGTATTATAAAAAGAAGATTTCCATTGAAATAGCACATTTTCTCACAGATGGAGAAGGAGCAGCGGCATTTTTCAGGGATCTTATTGAAAAATATTTAGATTTAAAATACTTCAAGTCAGAAGAAAAATTAGAAAATAAAGAGATAAAACATATAGAATACACAGATTTGTATACTAAACATATGAGGAAAGTAAATAAGGAAAAAACCGTGAAAAGAGCCTTTCACCTTCCGTTAAAAATACTGGAAAAAGGGCAGTACCATATAACTACGGGGGAAATATCAGTAGAAGACCTGAAAAGGGAAAGCGGAAAATATAATACAACAGTTGGTAAATATCTTCTGGCAGTATATTTTAAAGTGCTGCTGGAAAAGTATTCCTATGCAAAAAAGGAAATAGTTATAGGAGTTCCTGTAGATCTGAGAAGAATTTTTATGGAAGAAACTTATAGAAATTTTTTTATAAATATTACTCCTTCAATAGATCCGAGCCTCGGTAATTTTACGCTGGAAGAAATTATAAAATATCTGGATAATTATTTTAAAATGAAAATAACTCAAAAAGAGTTCTATAAGAGTATATACAAGGCGATGAATCCCATAAGAAATATGATGATTAAAGTAGTTCCATATATTATAAAAAGAATATTTTTTCCATTTATATTTGATTATTATGGGGAAAGAGGTTATACTACAGGATTTTCCAATCTTGGAGTGTTCCATCTTGACGGCCAATACGAAAAACATGTAAAAGGATTGAGATTCCTGCCACCTCCAAGTAAAAGATGCAAAATAAAGGCTGGTGTAATAAGTGATACTGAAAAGGCATACGTAACCTTTGGAAATCTTACTGCAAATCATGAAATAGAAAGGGAGTTTTTTGTGTATTTAAGGAGAAGAGGAATAAAATCAAAAATAATAACAAATTATTAGATTATATAAAAAGTGAGGTGAAATATATATGTATTGCATACGGTGCGGAGTTGAGCTTGAGGAAAATGCTGAAAAGTGCCCTTTATGCGAAACGCCTGTTCCAAAAATAGAAAATGAAGCTATGGGGATTTATGAAGGGGAATATCCTTTTGTAAATATAAATCTTTATGAACTGAAAATGAAAAAAGTCAAAAAAGCAGTATTTATGTCGTTTTTTACAATTTCCATAATTTCCATGCTGGAAGTATTTTTTCAGAATATAATAGTATATGGGCATATAGGCTGGGCATATTATGTTATTCCATCTATACTGCTCTTTGATCTGATGCTGTTTGTAATGCTTAATTCACACTCAATGAGACAGAATCTGTTTTTTATTTTAGTAGGGCTGACATCATTTCTCTTAATAATTGACTATGGAGATAAGAGGTTAAGCTGGAGTCTTGGCAGAGGAATACCGATAACGTTGGCATTTTGTTTTATAGGCCTTATATTTTCTTTTGTATGGGACAAGAATAAGAAGGATAAAATAAAAATATTAAATTTCTTTTTATTTTTTGTGGGAGTTTTCCTTTTAATGCTGGAATTTATAATAAGAAAGAAATTTTCCTGGTCGATTTGGGCCTCAATACCTTTATTTGTATTAAATGTAATGCTAAGATACACATATAAATCATATAAGGAAGAATTTGAAAGAAGATTACATTTGTAAAAAATAAGAAATAAATTTACAAAGAAAATAATTTAAAAATTCATAAATGTTATACAGTAACATATGAAAAATAAGCTAGACAAATAATTGCAAATGTTATATAATACTATAAATAAAATATATGATTGGAGAAGTAAATGGATATACATCATTTAAAAATATTTTTTGAAGCCTGTAACGAAAAAAGTTTTACAAAGGCGGCAAAAAAGTTATTCATAAGTCAATCAGCCGTATCTATACAGATAAAGAAATTAGAATACACATTAGGTCTACAATTAATTGAAAGAAATTCAAAAAATTTTAAGCTGACGTTCGCAGGAAAAGAACTTTTCAAAATGTCCCAGGATGTATTTGAAAAAATTTCAAGAATGGAAAATGAAATGAAAAAAATCCTGCAGTATAAGAAAGGAAAAATTTCAATAGGTGCAACTCATAACATTGGAGAGCCTGTACTTCCCAAAATAATGGTGGAATTCAGTCAACATAATCCTGAAATTGAATTTGACCTGTACATAAAAAATAGGGAATCACTTGTAAAACACCTGAAGGAAGGTACAGTGGATATAGCTCTGATGGAGGAATATTTCATAGAGGATAAGGAAGTAAAAGTTATAGAGACGGAAGAATATCCTTTTGTTGTAGTAGCAGGGACTGAAATAAATGATTATAAAGAACTTGCAGATGTTCCATTATTAAAAAGGGATACAATGCTTACAAACAAATATCTGGATCAGTTTGAAAAAATGATAGGATTTAATCTGGATAAAAGAATATCCATAAATGGAAGTATAGAAACAATGAAAAACCTTATTAAAAATGGACTGGGATTTGCAGTACTTCCTTATTACAGCGTATATGAAGAGGTTATAAAAGGAACTCTGAATGTAATCCATAGCTTTGATAAGTCGGAAGACAGATTCCAGATTGTGCTGATAAGGGAAAATGAAGACAAGGAAGGAATAAGTAAATTTGTAGATTTTCTAAAAAATTACAAATTAAACAGGGAACTTTTTTCAGAGAAAAAAATAAGATAATTATGGTAAAATATACAAAGTAAAGAGAAACACAATTATATAACGAGGTGATAATTTTGTTGAAAGATCATATTAAGTATTCATATTTGGCTGCTTACGAAACTGTAAAAAACTTTGTTGAAAAGGATGAAAATATTGAGAAAACTCTGAAAGTTGCAGAAGAACTGGCTGAAGCATATAAAAAAGGAAATAAGTCGCTTATAGCCGGAAATGGTGGAAGTAACTGCGATGCAATGCACTTTGCTGAAGAATTTACAGGAAGATTCAGAAAAGACAGAAAGGCGTTACCTTCTTTAAGTATAAGTGATTCTTCACATATAACATGTGTTGGAAATGATTATGGATTTAATTTCATATTTGCTAAGGGAGTGGAAGCTTTTGGAAAGGAAGGGGATTTCTTTTTTGGAATATCAACTTCAGGAAATTCCCAGAATATAATAGAAGCTGTGAAAATGGCAAAGGAAAAAGGAGTTAAGACAGTAGGAATCTTAGGAAAAGATGGTGGTAAATTAAAAGGAATGTGTGATTATGAATTTATCGTTCCAGGAGAAACTACTGACAGAATACAGGAAGTTCATATGATGATTTTACACATAATCATTGAAGGAGTGGAAAGAATTCTATTTCCTGAAAACTATTAATTAAAAAAATTATAAAACAATGAATAAAATATATTTGGATTGATAGAAAGATAGTATTTACTGAATTATAAAATTAATAAATACTATCTTTTTATTTTAGAAATATTTTATATTCTTTATTCAAAAAATTGTATGTACAAAATTATAAAAATGTGCTAGAATAGAAATGAAAAGAAAAAGAATTTATATAGAAATAATTAAATAAGGAGGACCAAAATGAAAAAATATGATGCAGTTATTATTGGATTTGGAAAAGGTGGAAAAACTCTTGCAGGATTTCTTGCTGGAAAAGGACAGAATGTGGCGTTGGTTGAAAAGTCTGATAAAATGTATGGTGGAACATGTATAAATGTAGGATGTATTCCATCAAAGAAACTGGTAAATAGTACAAAAGTACTTAAAGATAAAGGATTAAGCAGTATAGAAGATAAAGAAAAATTTTATGCTGAAAGTATAGAAAATAAAAATACTTTGATTGGAGCATTGAGAGGAAAAAACTATGAAATGCTTGCTTCAAAAGAAAATATTACAGTTTATGACGGAATAGGAAGTTTTGTTTCAAAAAATGTTGTAAATGTAGAAAACAATGGAGAAAATATTCAGATTGAAGGAGAAAAGATATTTATAAATACAGGTTCGACTACTATAATTCCTAATATAAAGGGAATTTCAGAAAGTAACTATGTTTATACAAGCACTTCACTCATGGAATTAAAGGAACTTCCTAAAAAACTTACTATAATAGGTGCGGGATATATTGGTCTTGAATTTGCTTCAATGTATTCTGAATTTGGTTCAGAAGTTACAGTAATTGACATGAGTGACAGATTAATGCCTAGAGAAGATGAGGAAATTGCTGAAAGAGTAAAAGCTATACTTGAAGCAAAGGGAATAAAATTCCTGCTGAAATCAAAAATAGAAGAAATTTCTGACAGAAATGATAAAGGATACGTTAAAATTTCAGGAGAAAATGGAGAAAGCGAAGTTGAATCAGATGCTATTCTTGTGGCAATTGGAAGAAAGCCTAACACAGAAGGGCTTAACCTTGAGGCTGCAGGAGTGAAAACTGACGAAAGAGGAGCAGTTGCAGTTGATGAAACATTAAAAACAACAGCAGATAATATATGGGCAATGGGAGATGTAAAAGGTGGTCTTCAGTTTACATATATTTCCCTTGATGATTTCAGAATAATAAGAGACAATGTATATGGAAATGGAAGCAGAACAATAAATGACAGAAATGTAATACCTTACAGCGTATTTATAAATCCACCTTTATCAAGAGTGGGAATGACTGAAAAGGAAGCTGTTGAAAAAGGATATGAAGTAAAAACAGGAAGATTAGAAGCTATGGCTATTCCAAAAGGGAAAATAGAAGGAGTGACAGACGGTCTTTTAAAAACAGTAGTAGATGCCAAGACAGATAAAATTCTTGGATGTACTTTACTGTGTAACACTTCCCATGAAATGATAAATGTTGTGGCAGCTGCAATAAAAGCTGAACAGAAATATACATTCCTGAAGGATATGATTTTTACACACCCTACAATGAGTGAAGCGTTGAATGATTTATTTGGTAGTGTGAAGTAGGAATTTTTTCAAATATCCTTGACTTATAGTCAAAATCGCTATATACTGTTATTAGAATAACCGAAGATTAAAATACCGGGGAGCTTACTGCTGAGAGTAGTTGTTGTGGCAACTTAACCCGTCAAACCTGATTCGGATAATACCGACGAAGGGAGTATCTTTTAATAATCGAAATTACACTAATTGGAAATAACTGCTTCGGAAGATTAATATAATAGAATTTCAAACAGTTTAATACACAATTTTTCCAATAGAAATAAAAATAAATGTAAGATAGATGTTAAAATACCTCCTTTGTCAAAAAAGGAGGATTTTTTATGTCAAAAAATGAAATAGATGCAAGTGTTGCAATTCAGGTTTTACCAAATGTTCAGGAAAATGATGAAATTGTAAAAATTGTAGATGAGGTAATTGCCTACATAAAAAGCAAAAACCTGAATACTCATGTAGGGCCTTTCGAAACAACTATTGAAGGGAAATACGACGAGCTTATGGAAATTGTGAAGGAATGCCAGCTGATAGCTGTAAAAGCCGGAGCACCTGGAGTCATGTCCTACGTGAAGATAAATTATAAACCGAAGGGAGATGTACTTACTATTGAACAGAAAATCTCAAAACATTCTGAATAAAATAATGGATAAATTTGCCCCTTTTATTATAATACTTTCCCTTCTTGTTTTATGGGAAATTTTATCAGTAACAGGAGTTGTGCCGAAGTTTATGCTGCCTTCACCTTTTGATGTAATAAAGGCGTTTATTGATGATTTTCCATTGCTGATGCATCACACGTGGATAACACTGGTGGAAGCCTTTTTAGGACTGGGATTGGGAATAGTACTAGGTTTCCTTATGGCTATTGTAATGGACAGATTTGAATTTGCATATAAGGCGATATATCCAGTACTTGTAATAACTCAGACTGTCCCAACCGTTGCGATTGCACCACTTCTGGTATTATGGCTGGGATATGGAATAATGCCAAAGATAACGTTAATTGTCATAACATCATTTTTTCCTATAACTATAGGACTTCTTGATGGATTCAAGTCAGCAGACAGGGATGCATTGAATTTACTGAAAACAATGGGAGCAACCCCTTTACAGAATTTTATTCATATAAAATTTCCAGGATCCATAGGATATTTCTTTGCAGGCCTTAGAATATCAGTTTCCTATTCCATTATAGGAGCTGTTGTGGCAGAATGGCTTGGAGGATTTGACGGTCTTGGAGTTTATATGACAAGGGTAAGAAAATCATATTCATTTGATAAAATGTTTGCAGTAATATTTTTTATATCGGCAATTAGTCTGTTTCTGATGTATCTCGTAAAGAAAATACAGAAAAAGGCTATGCCATGGGATAATAACATTTGATTTAGAAATAAGTGTATAAAATAGAATTTTTTATTTTCTATTTTAAATTGTAAAATTTCTAAATAAATTCATTTATAACAAATTTCTGAATGAACTATATTAAAATAAAAAATAAATAATATAAGAAGGAGTGGAACAAATGAAAAAGATTGTAAAAATTATGCTATTTTGCCTTTTGGGAATATTTGCTGTGTCATGTGGGAAAAATAGCAGTTCAGACACAGGTGGAAATGGCGAAAAGAAAAGTGGTGAAAGTCCTTCAAAGAAAATAAGTATAGTGCTTGACTGGACTCCAAACACTAATCATACAGGATTATTTGTTGCGAAGGAACTGGGATATTTTAAGGAAGAAGGGCTGGAAAATGTGGAAATAGTTCAGCCACCTGAAGGAAGTACAACTGCATTGATAGGAGCTGGAGGTGCCCAGTTTGGAATAAGTTTTCAGGATACATTGGCAAAATCCTTCTCAAATGACAGTCCTGTACCTGTAACAGCAGTTGCGGCAATTATACAGCATAATACTTCAGGGATAATATCTTTAAAGGATAAGGGGATAGACAGCCCGAAAAAACTGGAAGGCCATAAATATGCCACATGGGATGATGAAATAGAAAAAGCAATATTGAAAAAAATTATAACAGATGACGGTGGAGACTTTGGTAAAGTAAAAATGATCCCAAATACAGTAACAGATGTAGTTACAGCACTTAAGACAGATATAGATGCTGTGTGGGTATATTATGCGTGGGACGGAGTTGCAACAGAGCTTGCAGGATTACAGACAAATTTCCTGAATTTTGCTGATTATGGAAAAGAACTTGATTATTATAGTCCGGTTATAATTGCAAATAACGATTATTTAAAGAAAAATCCGGAAGAAGCAAAAAAAGTTTTAAGAGCAATAAAAAAAGGATATGAATATGCTATTGCAAATCCGGAAGAAGCGGCAAAAATATTAGTGAAAAATGCTCCGGAACTGAAACTGGAACTTGTTACAGAAAGTCAGAAATGGCTTGCTTCAAAATACAAGGCAGATGTGGCAGAATGGGGAGTAATAGACCAGAGCCGTTGGGATTTATTTTATGAGTGGCTATTTAAAAATAGTCTGATTAAAAAAGAAATACCTAAAGGATATGGATTTTCAAATGACTATCTGAAATAGGATTTTCAGCTGGAAAAGTTATTTAAAGTGAAAGGCAGTATTAAAAAATGACAACATCAATTACAAAAGATAATCGGAAGCTGAAACTGGAGACTAAGAATGTTTCTGTAAAGTTTGAAGATAAGAAAATAATAGAGGATATATCTGTCAGGCTTCATGAAAATGAGCTTGTATGTATTCTGGGATTGAGTGGAGTTGGGAAAACTACTCTTTTCAATGTTATTGCAGGGCTGATTTCTCCAAGTGAAGGAACAGTTGAAATGAATGGTACCGACATTACAGGAAAATCAGGAAATATAAGCTATATGCTTCAGAAGGATTTACTTTTACCATTTAAAACGGTAATAGACAATGTTTCCCTTCCCCTTGTAATAAAAGGCGAAAAAAAGAAAGCTGCAAGGGAAAAGGCAGAAAAATACTTTACCCAGTTTGGACTGGAAGGAACAGAAAAAAAATATCCGAATCAGCTTTCAGGTGGAATGAGGCAGAGGGCTGCACTTTTAAGGACATACTTATTTTCAAATGAAACAGCATTGCTGGATGAGCCTTTTAGTGCCCTGGATGCCATAACAAAACATAAAATGCATCTCTGGTATCTTGACATAATGAAACAGATAAAAATGTCCACACTGTTTATAACTCATGATATAGATGAAGCCATAATTCTGTCAGACAGAATTTATATACTGTCGGGAAGTCCAGGGAAAATAACGGCAGAAATAGAGGTTGATATAGACAGATGTGGAGATAATGAAGAATTACAGCTGTCAGAAAAGTTTCTGAAATATAAGAAAGAAATATTGGAATATTTAAAATAGAAAGATTATAAAAAGGGACTGGCTCAAAAATATAAATATAATATATGAAAAAACTATATTTTTTCATTTGCTAAAATTTTACTCATATAAAACAGTCATTCATTAAGGAAAAGTCAAAAACTTGCCTAAAGGCTCAGACAGATGACTTTTCCTAAATTCATTTCCTGTTTTACATTGTAAAATTCTAGATAATCCAAAAATATAGTTTTTCACATTATTTTTCAATTTTTTTAAGACTATTCCTTTTTTCAAGATTAAGAAGAAATTCTTTTATTTCAAGTCCGCCACCATATCCTACAAGTTTTTTGTTACTTCCTATAACCCTATGGCATGGAATGAAAATAGGAATTTTATTTCTGTTATTTGCCATACCTACAGCCCTTACAGCCTTTTCATTATTGATTGCAATGGCAATATCCTTATATGAACGGGTTTCTCCATAAGGAATTTTTAAAAGCTCATTCCAGACAGAAATCTGAAAATCAGTACCTTCTTTTAATAAAGGCAGATTGAAATCCCTTCTTTTTCCATTCAGATACTCAAATAACTGAGATGCGGCTTTTTTTATTAAAGTAGTTTCCTTTATAATATAATTGCTACTTTTCTTAATATTTTCTATTTCATATTCAAAAAATAAATCTGTTATTTTATCTTCAGTTGCTCCAATTCCTAATATTCCTAATTCTTTTATTCCAGTATTGTAAAAATATACATATCTCATTTATTTTATCACCTCATATAATTTCCTATATTATAGTATAATTAAAGCTATGTCACAAGTTATAACTAAAATAATTTTCAATATTCTTTATTTTGTCTCACTGTTCATCTAACATTCTATATCTTTTCTGCTTGATAGAAAATCTTCTGTTTTTTCTGTTGTATTAGAATGATAGTAGTTATGAATATTCTTTTGGAAACAATTAGAGGCTCTCTTATTATGTATTTTCAAAATATTTTAGAAAATAATATAAAAATTTATTATAGATATATAAAATCATATACACGATAATTTCTATATGTTTGACAAATATTTTTTTATAGGGTTAAATAGTAATGAAAAAAATAACAATTTATTGTAATAAGTAATAATTATGAAAAATATATAGTTAAAAAACATAAAATTTAATATTTAATATATTATAAGATAGACTGATTATAGTATAAGAATATCTAATTTAGACATTAAATACAAGAAATGTTCAAATGTTAATTTATGATAAAAAATAATGATAAGTTACAAAATTATAAAAAAGTAAATTAAAGAAGTTAATGAATTTTTCAGAAATAATCCAAGATGTATGAACTTAGAAAAAGGTTTTTCAGTGTATTTAACTAAGAGAGATGTGATGAATATTTGATATGTATTTTGTTAAAAGAAAGATATAAAGATGATATTTATAAATAGGAGATGATATAATGAATAGTGTATCAGTAAAGGGTGTTATTAAAAAGAATAATTCATTTCTGTTAAGAAAAAATGAAAGAGATGAATATGAATTACTAGGTGGAAAATTAGAAAAAGATGATATTAATCTGAGAGACAGATTGAAAAAAGAATTTTTAGAAGAATCAGGTATAAAGATAATAGTTAATAAAGAATTAGAACCTTGGTTTTTGAATATAAATGGGGACAAAGTTTTAATTATTCCATATATTTGCAATATAGAGTATATTCCTTCTGTCTTATATGATCAAGATGGTGGAGAACTGTATTGGGTAAAGGAAAGAAATATAAATAAAATAAATATACCAAAAGGATATCTTGATACTATTAATCAAATTTCTCCACATGATTCAACAACAATTTCAAAAAAAACTAAATATTATGGAAAAGACTATCAAGTACCTATATTTTTAAAGATAATTAATAAAAATTCTAAAGAAATAGAAACAGTTGAAATTAAAGAAGGAAGTATTTCAGATATAAAAGAAAAGTATAGAATTAATAATAGAATAAAATTAAAATTTAATAAATGTGAATTAGAAGAGAATGTTTTATATGTTGAATATGAGAGTGATATCCATGAATAAAATAAAAATTTCAGTAATTATACCAACTTTTAATAGAAATAATTTGCTAAAAAAATCTCTTAAATCGTTGTCAGAGCAGTCGTTAAATCATAATGAATATGAAGTGATAATTTGTGATGATGGAAGTTATGAATCTGCTGTAACAATAGTAAAAGAATTTGAGAACAAATTAAATATTAAATATTGTTATCATAGTAATAAGGGCTATAGAGTTGCTTTAGCAAGAAATGAAGGGATTTATTTAGCTAAAGGAGAAATATGTGCTTTTATTGATTATGGTATGATTGTAATACCAGAATTTTTAGAAAATCATTTAAAACTTCATAAAAAAATAATAATAATATACTGCACCTCCAATCTTGAGTCCAAGATTTTGGGTGCAGTACATAAATATAATTTTTATTATGTTTGAGATAATAACTCTTATTTAGAAAATAGTTTCCGTTTTTTTATTTTTCATTAGTCATAAGTTCATCAATTAAGTCTTTTACATGGACAATTTCCTTAAGCTTGTATCCATTTGCACCTGAGAAAAAGAGTCCCGATTGCAGTCTTCCAAGATATGCATCCCCAAGACTGTCTGCGATACAGTAACCGACTCTTCTTGCCCCTTCTCCCCTATTACAAGGGAAAATACAGTTACTGATACATTTTATCTTTTTTGTATCCGGTTCTAAAGTTTTTATCAAGTTTGTTTTTACTGCCCTTCCAGGATATCCTACCGGAGAACTTACAATAACAATATCTTCTTCCTTTGAATCAAGTAAAACCTGTTTAAATACAGGACTTGCATCACATTCATGAGTTCCAATGAATCTTGTTCCCAGCTGAACTGCATCAGCTCCTAAATCCATTATTTTTTCAATATCCTCTCTGTCCCATATACCTCCGGCTGCAATTATAGGAAAGTCACCCCATTTATCCCTTTCTTCCTTTATAGGAGGTAAAATAGCTTCAAGCTGATGCTCAGGAGCAAACAGTTCGTTATATTTTGCACCTTGATGCCCTCCACTTTTAGGTCCTTCCACAATAACAGCTCCAGGAGTTCTTCCGGCAGCCTTCCATTTTTTACATATTATTTTTAATGCCCTTGCAGATGAAACTATAGGCACTATTTCAACATCTGGATAATTTTCAGTAAGCCTTGGAAGTTCAAGAGGCAGTCCGGCACCTGTAACAATAATATTTGCACCTGCTTCAAGAGCGTCATTTACAACTCTTTCATAATCATTTATTGCATGAAGAATGTTGCAGGCAAGAGGTTTGTCACCACATATCTGTCTTGCATTTTTGAAAATTTCAAATAAGGCTTTCCTGCTGTAAGCATTTTCAGTTCCTAACGGTCTTCCATCCACTTCTTTTTTAACAAACTTCATATTCTGGTAATATCCCGTACATATTGCACTTATTGTTCCTAATCCCCCATTTTTAGATACATTTCCTGCAAGCTGGTCCCAGCTTATTCCTACTCCCATTCCACCTTGTATAATGGGCTTTTCAATGTAATGTTTCCCTATTTTAATTCCTTTTAATTCTCTCATATTATTTTTCCTCTCTTTATTATTTATTGGGTTAAATGAAACTGCAATAAACAGGAGGAGCCCTCACAATCCGTATATTTGATGAAAAAGAAGTATAATTCAGCATAATGCTTGAAAATGACGCATGTATGTAAATCATACCATTTATAAATTTCTTAAAACTTTCGATAACCTTTTTTCTTATATCATTTGTCATAAAATTAATATAACTGTTGGCACAAAGCTGTTCAAATTTTTTGATTAAAAGCTCGATGTCCATTTTTTCAAGAAAAGACAGGTCAAATTCCATATTTGAAATATATCTGTCAAGAAACTGAAAAAATACATCACTTTTATTTGATAGAATTTTCTTATTCTGGTTATAAATCGAACATATATTTTCGAGGTACACAAAATGACCGTTAATGAAAACAGTTAAAGGATTTTTCCGAATAAACGGACTGAAAATATTTGAAACTATACACTGAATAATTTCAGATAAGACATTTCTTACAGATTTTCCTAACATTGAATTCCTCTCCTAAATATATAATAACGTTTGTTATATTATATCAAAAAAGGGAATATAAAGTCAATTGATAAAAGTCAGCCTACAAAATTCAAGGCTTGAAGGAATGATTGTTTTGTAAAAAATTATATTTTAAAAATAAGATGAAAAAAATTGAAAAATTGTAACTGAGGTTACATATTTTTTCTATTTATATGATATAATTTAACAATCAAAATATAAGAAAAGAAAAATATGACTATAAAAAGAGATTAACAGAAGGAGAAAATAATGAATAAATTTTTTAGCTTAACCGATACATTTAGCCAGCTGGTGGAAAAATATCCTGAAGCGATGGACTTCCTGGTGGCAAATGGATTTGAACAGTTTAAGAACAAGCAGATGTTTGATACAATGGGGAAAACAATAAGAATAGATATGGCATTGAAATCAAAGAAGATAAATCCTGAACTGTTTGAAGAAAGACTGGTTGCATTTCTGGAAAAAGACAGTGCAATGGATATTTCCCTTGCAGAAAGCAAGAAGGATGCAACAGGAGATATTTTAATAGAAGGTGTGCTGCCTTGCCCTATAAGAATACCTTTACTGGAAGGAATAAAGGAATGGGTGGATGACCAGAATGCAAAAAATGACTATAAGATAGCATATGAACTTCAGTCAGCAAACTTAGGACTTGACTGGGTAGTTGACAAGGTAAAGACAGGAGATGCGGATAAAGTGTCTGACGTTCTTCTTTCAGCAGGATTTGAACTGTTTTTTGATAAGGATCTTATGGGACATTTCATGGATGAGGGAATATTTGAAACATACCTTGATGAAATGAACAAGGATTTCTGTAATGACAGGATTGATTTGAGGGATCCTAAAAAGAGATATGCAATAATGGGAGTTGTACCTGCAGTATTTCTTGTAAATAAAGGGGTTCTTGGAGATAGAAAGGTGCCTGAAACATGGGCTGACATTTTAAGCGAGGAATTTGAAGATTCAGTAGCATTGCCAATGAATGACCTTGATTTATTCAATGCCCTTGTTATAAACATATACAAGGAATTCGGTTCAGAAGGAATTAAAAATCTGGTAAGATCATATAAGAAGAATCTGCACCCGGCACAAATGGTAAAGGCAAAAGGAAAAAGCAAGGATGCTCCGGCAGTAAGTATAATTCCTTATTTCTTTACACAGATGCTTATGGGGGCGAGTGACCTTCAGGCAGTATGGCCTAAGGATGGAGCATTGTTAAGTCCAATATTTATGATTACGAAAAAAGCAAAACAGGATAAAATAAAGCCATTTATTGACTTTTTCATGTCAGAAAAAATTGGAACACTGTTTTCAGCGAGCGGAAAATTCCCTTCAACAAATCCTAATGTTGATAACCATCTGGATGAAAACCAGACATTTAAATGGATTGGTTGGGACTTTATCCATAACAACGATGTTGGAGGCCTCGTAAGACAGTGCGAAAAAGAATTTAATGATGCAATAATGGAATTATAGAATGTAGATAGAATATAAATAAATCTAAATAGGACATAGAATAATAAACAGGGAAGAAATAACTTCGTATTTAAAATAAAAGAGATTGTGAAAGAAGAAGTAACGGAAAGGAAAAATTATGAATTTAGTAGTGTTTTCAGGACCACCATCATCAGGGAAGACAAGTGTTATACTAAAAACTGTTGATGCATTGAAACAGCAGGGAATATCAGTTGGAGTTGTAAAATTTGACTGTCTTTATACAGATGATGATATATTATATGAAAAAGCAGGAATTCCTGTGAAAAAAGGATTATCAGGAGCATTATGTCCAGACCACTTTTTCGTATCGAATATTGAAGAGGTTGTACAGTGGGGAAGAAGTCTGGGACTTTCAATGCTTATTACTGAATCGGCAGGACTTTGTAACAGATGTTCGCCATATATTAAGGAAATAAAGGGAGTATGTGTCATAGACAACCTTTCAGGGATAAATACACCTAAAAAAATAGGACCGATGCTTAAGTCTGCGGATATTGTAATTATAACTAAAGGGGATATAGTTTCACAGGCTGAAAGGGAAGTATTTGCTTCAAGGGTAAATTCAGTAAATCCTACAGCAGTTACAATGCATGTGAACGGACTTACAGGACAGGGAGCATATGAGCTGAGTACACTTCTTTATGAAAAGGAAAAGGAAATTGATACAGTTCAGGGAAAACAGCTTAGATTTCCTATGCCTTCAGCATTATGTTCATATTGCTTAGGAGAAACAAGAATCGGAGAAAAATATCAGATGGGAAATGTCAGAAAAATGAATTTAGGTGGTAACAGTAATGAATAAGAATTTAATAGAAGGTATGAAAATAGAAGAACTTTTGACTAAATATCCTTTTGCAGAAGCTTTTTTCAGTGAAAATGCAATAGAAGTGGCAGGGTATGAAGGTAAAACTTTTGCTGAATTTCTGGATAAATTTACTGAAGAAGAAATTGAAGATATGGCTCTTGATAAGGAGCTTCTGAAAAGAGGGCTTTCAGAATATATAGAACAAATGAAGGCTTTTCTTGGAATGGAAGAGGAGAAAGGTGTAGAAGTATTGACAATACTTGCAGGACATGACAAGTCAGGAAATCCTGAAGGATTTGACAGGCTTGACATAAACAAGTCGGAAATAATTTCAATAGTAGGGCCTACAGGATCAGGAAAATCAAGATTACTTGCAGATATTGAATGGACAGCACAGAGGGACACTCCTACAAAGAGGGAAATACTTATAAATGGAGAACTTCCTGATAAAAAATGGCGTTTTTCCTCAAATAATAAATTAGTTGCCCAGCTGTCACAGAATATGAACTTTGTTATGGATTTGTCAGTAAAGGAATTTCTGGAACTGCATGCAAAAAGTAGAATGATTGAAAATATAGAGGAAGTTACAGCTAAAATAATAGCAGAAGCAAATAATCTGGCAGGAGAGCAGTTCAGGCTTGATACACCTGTGACAGCACTAAGTGGTGGTCAGTCGAGGGCACTAATGATAGCTGATACGGCTATATTGAGTTCTTCGCCTATCGTTCTGATAGATGAAATAGAAAATGCAGGAATTGACAGGAAAAAAGCACTTGATCTGCTTGTTTCATCTGACAAGATAGTTCTTATGGCAACTCATGATCCTACACTTGCACTGATTGCAAATAAACGTATTATAATAAAAAATGGTGGAATTGCTAAAATTATTGAAACAAGTGAGGAAGAGAAAAAAATACTTTCAAAGCTTGAAGAAATGGATAATGTAATTCAGAGAATGAGAACAGATTTGAGATTGGGAAAAATATTGAGTGAATAATAGAAAATAAAAGCAGAACATACATATTAGAAATAAAAATAGGAAAATCCAGTAATCTTTAAATATAAAGCTTTATAAGCTATTTGAGATTATTGGATTTTTTTTGTTTTTTTCACTCCCGCTTCTGACAAAGAGCCTAATTATTTTCAATTTCAAAAATTTCTGTACCGTACCTTTGTTGCGATGTCTAAGTGTTTTCAAAGAAAAGAGTTAATTTTTTTTTTAATGAAAAGATTGAAAAAATTTCATTTTTGAGATATAATTATAACGGAATTAAATGACTAAACTAAGGAAACTTTAAAATTATATTTAGTACATAATATGAAGGTAACAGTAGGAAAAGTAGTTATCATAGCCACTTAAGTTATATAAGTTTAAATATTCTAAGGTCTATGAAAAGGAGAGAAATTGAAGATGACAAACAATTTAAGAGGAATAAGAAAGGGTTTATGTGCATTTGCAAAGAAATGTAAGGGATTTAAATATACAGATTCAGCATTGATTACATTTTTAATTACAGGTGCAGTAAGTGTTTCCGGTAATCTTTTTTCAGCTGAAAAAGACGGGAATATTGGAAATCAGAAACAGATACTTTCCACAGATATAAAAGACTTTAATGTTTTGTTAAAGGAAGCAAGAAAAGAAAATGATAAACTGATAAAGAAGTCAAATTTTGAACTTGTTAAGCTTATGGAACAGGGAGACCATGTTGTAAAAGCTCCTTGGAGCAGCTGGCAATTTGGGACTAACGGATTTTTCAACAAATGGGGAGGAACTTATAAAGGAAGAGGAGATAAAAAATCTGAAATTTATAATTTTCAAAGAGACAACACAATGAAAAGATTTTTATATCCTGCAAGTGAGGCTCCAAGTTCAAGTGTAAAATATGAATTAACAGACTTATTAATAGAAGAAGAAGAAAAATCTAAAATAATAGTAAATGCAGCTATAAGACCGAATTTAATAGATAAAGAACCACCTAAGTTACAGTTGCCAACAGTAACAGCACCTAATTCACGAGCACTGGGTTTAACATTGAACTCACCAAAAGCCATAGAAATATCAAGTGTGAAAGCACCAGATATGGATATTAGTATAGTAAATCCAAATGCAAGTCCATTTTCAGATTTTTTTTGGGGATGGTTAGAGGGAGTATCAATAGCGGCAGCTCAGATTAATGATGAAAGTAGACCTGTATGGAAAGAAGCACGTCGTCCAATGATGCAGAATATCGATATTACTGGAGGAGTATTTTGGTCAGGAGTAAAACCAGATGGGACAGCATTTGAAGGTTCTGGATTTTCAGGAGCTTCACAGGATACAACAGTTTATAATGCTACAAATTTTGTTTCAAGTAGAGATTATGATAAAAGACATCAAACTATAATTAACTCATATGATGGTAGGTGGTCAGGAAGACCTGGAAATAAAATAACAGGTGGAACATACTATGTTAGAGGTAGAGATAATACACCGACTGCTCAGGGGGTTGGTTTTGTAAGTGGAAAAGGAACTGGAACTGCAGCATTCCATGTAGTAGGAGATGTTGATATAAAAAATGTAACAGTTAATTTATATAATAGAGCTGCCTTCATTAATGCAGAAGCATTTAGAGGTGGAAGTGTAAAAATGGAAGATGTAACTGTAAATATATTAGAAGATAATAACACAGTTTTTAATATACAAGGTAAAGGTGATGGTGCGTACCAAGATTCTAAATATTTTAGTGGTGGGAAATTTTCAACATCGCTTACAGGAAATACTAATATCCGTGTTGGAACAAAGGACAATACTATTTATGCTATGAAGAATTATGCTGGAGGATTAAGAATTGAAAATAAAGGAGAAATAGTTTTTGATGGAGCATCCAATATAGGATTTTCAGTTTTAACTTGGGTTCCTGATAAATCAAAATATATTGCTGGGGAATATCCAAATTATGTAAATGGAGGAAACCAAGGAGAAGGAAGTTTAGATAAGTATATACCTTATATAAAATTATCAGCAGATAAACCGATGAAATTTTATGGAGATGAAAATGTTGGAATATTCTTTAACACAAAAAATGATAATATCGCACATAATAAAGGAATACATCAAGGATATTTTGAGTTATATTTTGATATAGGAAGTAAATTAGATTTTGATTCAAGTGCAGTGCAAAAAGAAGCAGGAAGACTAAATAAAGTTGGGTATACATCTACAACAGTGGATGGAAATGTTGGGGTATATGCTATCTCCGGACAAAGACAAGGAGTAGATTATAACAGTTTAGCAAAAAGTAGTGTAAGATATAATGCTATTGATGGAAGTACAACTAAACCTTATCTTAACTTCCTTGAAAAAGATCCTATTCATAATTTAAACTTTGATAAATTTAATATTACTTTTGGAAAGTATGCAAAAAATGGATTTATGTTTTTAGCAAAAAATGGAACAGTCATTGATATACAAGAAGGAACACAAAGTGATTTTTCTGATGGAATAAATGGAATAAGTACAGTGGAAGCAGATACGGGAACGAAAACTATTATAACCTATGCTGAAGGAAAATGGACTGCTAACGGGACAGGATTAACAGAATTAACAGGAACTGATTTAGAAAATAAACCAACAGAAATCATAGTTGATAAAAAATTACATATGGTTAGTAAAGAAGGAGTAGCTTTTTTTGCAAAAGATGGTGGAAAAATAACTGTGAAAAAAGATGCAGAAGCAAGAGGATATAAATCAGTTCTTGCCTATGCAGAAGCAGGAACAGTGGATATAAGTTCTAATATTAAAGCACAAGATGAGAATGTAATAACACTTAGTGAAAAATATCAAAATATAGGAGCCTATACTAAAAATGGAGGAACAATAACTGTTGAAGGAAATGCAACTATCAATGGATTGGCTGCATTAGCAGATGGAGTAAACGCAAAAGTTTATTTGAATGGAACAGATAATATTGTCAACACAGGTACAGGAGGAGGATTGTTTGCTACTAATGGAGGAATAGTAGAATTCAATGGAGGAACTATTGTAAATAAAGATAATAGTTTAGCAAGAGGATTATCCCAAAATGACCATGATGCTGTAACACCTTTCCATGTAGAAAATAGTGGAAAAATTATCTTTAAAAATGGAGCTGCTACAAATATAGAAATGTATGATGGAATTCTTGTTTCTGGTGAAGATAGTGATTACACAATTGGAACTGGTGGAACTAACAAATATCAAGGAATGAGTAATGTAAAAGTTAAATTAATGAAAGACGGGGTAAATCTGGGAATATTTAAAAATCTAGATCTTACTTGGGCAGGGAATAGTGGTTTAACGACATTTACCAATGGACTTTTAGCAATACCTAAATTTGGAGCTTTAAATACAAATGGAAAATCATTTAAAACTACATTAGTAGAAGGGAAATTAACTATTGATAGCAATGTGGATTTAACAGATACTTCTGATAAATTCAACGGTATCCTAATGGAAAGAGAATTAGTTACAATAAATTCTGGAAAAACAGTTACAGGTAATGGCAAAGGACTTTCTATGGGTTCTAATGCAGGAGCAGCAAATAACTTAGAATCTGGGTACATAAATAAAGGAACTGTCGATATAACAGGTGGGACATCATCATCAGGTGTAGCTGGAATAAATGTTAGTTATGGACAAATTTTAAATGATACAACAGGTCTTGTAAAAGTTGATAATGGTGCTGGACTTTATGGTACTAATGGAAGTAAGATTGTAAATAAAGGAACAGTTACAGTTACAGGAAGTGGTACAGGAGTAGCAGGCTTAGGAAAAGGAAATTCTACACCAGCTATAACTTATGGAAATGGAAAAGTTGAAATTGTAAATGAAGGTACAATAAATATTGCAGGAGCAAATTCAACCGCTATCTATGCAGAAAATAATAATGGTGTAGCTCAATCAGATGTTACTATAACTAATAATAAATCATTAGCTTTAGGGGATAATAGTGTTGGAATTGTATTGAAGAGCAGCTCTGGAGTTGGTGGATTAATTAATGTAAGTGGTACAGGAAATTCAGATATAAAAGTTGGAACAAATGGTTTTGGAATATATGCAGAAGACAGTAATGTAACTTTAAATACTGACTATGGTATAGAAACTGGTGATAATGGAGTAGGAATTTATACAAAAGGAAGCTCAACAGTAGGAAATGCGAAAATATTAAATTATAAATATTCTGGAAGTACAGCAGGAAGTGGAATAGCTACTTTATATTCCGGGGCAAATGCAACTAATAATCTAAATATTAATTTAGATAACAGTACAAATACAACAGCAGGTATGGTCGGAATTTTCGCTAATGGTGGAGGAAACTTTACAAATACAGGTAACATAGTAGGAACTTCTAATGCAGCTGAATTTGGAATAGTTGCAGATAATAATACTGATGTAATTAATAATGGAAATATAACATTAGGGAATGCAAGTATTTTAGCTAAGGGTAATGTAGGAATATATGTAAAAACAGTAAATAACATTACAAATACAGGAAGTATATTAGTTGGAGATAATTCAATAGCCCTATATGGTTATGGAGTAAATCATACAAATGGAAATATATCAGTTGGCAATAATGGTATAGGAATTTTTTCGCAAGGAGGAAATGTTTCACTGACAGCTGGAACATTAACAGTTGGTGCAAATAAAGCAGTAGGAGTATTTACAGCAGGAACGAATCAAACTATAACAAGTACAAATTCTATGACAATAGGAGATGCCTCTTATGGATTTGTAATAAAGGGGGTAGGACATAATTTAATAGCTAATAATGGTACAGTTACATTAGGAAATGATTCTGTATTTGCTTATTCAGACAAAACTGGAACAATGACAAACCGTACACAATTAGTATCAACAGGAAGTGGAAATTATGGATTGTATTCAGCAGGAAATATAAAAAATTTAGCTGACATTAATTTTGCTTCAGGAATAGGAAATGTTGGAATATATAGTACAGGTGGAACAGCAGTAAATGGTGATACAGGACTAGGAATAAGACCAAGAATAATCGTGAATGGAACAGACAGTACAAACAAATTTTATGGAATAGGAATGGCTGCTGGATATTATGATGAAGAGAATAAGATATTAAAAAATACAGGAAATATCGTGAATTATGGAACAATAGATGTATTAAAAAGTGAAAGTATAGGAATGTATGCTGTTGGTAATGGTTCTACTGCAAAAAATTATGGAACAATTAATCTAAGTGGAAAAAACACTGTTGGAATGTATTTAGATCAAGGTGCAACAGGTGAAAATTACGGAACAATAAAAAGTGTCCCTAATGCAACAAATGATGGAATAAAGGGAGTAGTTGCATTAAATGGATCTATATTTAAGAATTATGGTCAAATTATTATAGATTCTCCAAATGCCACAGGATACTATTATGTTAATACACAAAATTATGACAATCAAGGAGGAACTATAACTGTATCTGGAGATAATTCAAAAGAAACAGATACAGCAAGTCAAAGTAATACGACAAAAAGAGCAAAAGGAATTGAAATAAAAGTAGAAATAGTTCCTAGTGGTGGCTCATCAACAGCAACTGTTATTAGAAATGGAACAGCCGTAAAACCAATTGCTATTGATACAAATATAGCTTCTCCAACTGCAACAAAACTAACAGTAGGAGATACAACTTTGGATTTAAGTAGCAGACTTTCAAGCATGCCAAATATGTCAAGAGGTTCAGAAATAGGGATGTATGTGGATACATCAGGAATAAACTACACAAATCCTATTCAAGGTTTGGATAAATTAACAAACTTGAAAGCAGTGAATTTGATATTTGGAACTGAAGCCTCTGAGTACACAACTGAAAAAGATATTGAGATAGGACAAAATATATTAAAGCCATATAATGATGTAATAAGGGATGTAAGTTCAGCAAGAGGTGGAAAAGTTGAATTTTTAATGAATTCAAGTAATTTAACTTGGATAGCAACAGCTACTCAAAATGTTGATTTGACAATAGCAAGATTGTATTTATCCAAAAGACCTTATACAACATTTGCAAAAGAAAAAGACACCTATAATTTTATGGATGGCTTGGAACAAAGATATGGGGTTGAAAAAGAAGGAACAAGAGAAAGAGAATTGTTTAAAAAGATAAATAAACTAGGACTTAACAAGATTGAACAAAAGTTATTTGTACAAGCAATAGATGAAATGATGGGACACCAGTATGCAAATGTACAGCAGAGAATCAACGAAACAGGAAATATGCTTGATAAAGAGTTTAAATATCTTAAAAATGAATGGAGAAATCCAACAAAAGATAATAACAAAATCAAAGTATTCGGAATGAAAAACGAATACAAAACAGATACAGCAGGAATAATAGATTATACAAGTGATGCTTACGGAGTAGCTTACGTTCATGAAAATGAGACTGTTAAGTTAGGAAACAGCTCAGGATGGTATGCCGGAGCAGTGACAAACAGATTCAAGTTTAAGGATATAGGAAAATCAAAAGAAAATCAGACTATGTTAAAGGCAGGAATCTTTAAAACAATGTCACCAATGACAGACCATAACGGTTCATTAAGATGGACAGTTGCAGGGGATGTATTTGTAGGAAGAAATGAAATGAAACGTAAATTCCTGGTGGTAGATGAAGTATTTAATGCCAAATCAGATTATACATCATATGGAGCGGCATTTAAGACGGATTTAGGTTATGACATAAGAATGAGCGAAAGAACACATTTAAGACCTTATGGATCATTGAAGCTGGAATATGGAAGATTTAATGATATAAGGGAAGATGATGGAGAAATAAGACTGGAGGTTGAAGGAAACGACTACTTCTCGGTAAAACCTGAAGTTGGACTGGAATTTAAATATGTACAGCCTTTAGCAGTAAAGACACAATTATCAGTAGGAGTGTCAGCAGCATATGAAAACGAACTTGGAAAAGTAGGAGATGTAAATAACAGTGCAAAAGTAAGATTTACAGATGCTGAAAAATTTGGAATAAGAGGAGAAAAGGAAGATAGAAGAGGAAACGGGAAATTTGACCTTAATATTGGAATTGACAACACAAGATTTGGAGTAACAGTAAACGCCGGATACGACACAAAAGGCCACAATGTAAGAGGTGGAATAGGATTCAGGGCAATTTACTAATAAAATAATAATCAAAAAAATAAGGCTATCTCAAAAGGTAAAATACAGGGATTGTCTCAAAATAGTAAAACTTAAATATAATATAAAAAAACTACATTTTTTCATTTTCTTTTTGAGACATCCCCTTGTATTAATTCATAATTTTTTGATATAGTCTTTTTTCTATATTTTTACTTACGATTATTACTTATTTCATTAATAATAAAAAAGAATTAAAAAAAATAAGTGAAATATTTATTTGTACAGTCATAAAAAATAGGAAAAATTAGAAAAAATAGAAGACACAAAGAAAAAAATATGATATAATGTACAAACAAATAAAATTCAAAGAGATATATAATAAATATCATATAAATAAGTTTATTTATCTCTTACAAACAACAAATTAATTAAAGTAGAATATTTTTCTATGTAATTAAAAAATGAGGAGGAAATATATGAAAAAGAAAATGCTTTTGCTATCAGCTTTATTAGTAATGGCAACAGTAAGCTATTCGGCGGAAAAACAAAGTTTAGAAGCAAGTCTGAATTCAA
>NZ_KI272843.1:0-49802 GCF_000469505.1 Leptotrichia sp. oral taxon 215 str. W9775
AGGGAAAATCGGTCGTCGCCAAACTTTTTTTGTTGTCTTTTTTTTTTAATAATGTTATAATTATACTATTCTATTGCATAATATGAAGGGTGATAAAATTGAATATTACTTTATATAGAAAATATAGGCCTCAAAAATTTGAAGAGATAGCAGGTCAGGAATACGTAACAAGAGCTATAAAAAATTCCTTGAGGGAAAATAAGTTATCTCATGCATATTTATTTACAGGACCAAGAGGTGTAGGAAAAACAACTCTTGCAAGGCTTATTGCTAAAGGTGTAAATTGTCTGAATTCTGAAGATGTTACTGATAATCCTTGTGGAGTATGTGATAATTGCCGTGAAATAAGTCAAGGTATTTCAATGGATATGATTGAAATTGATGCCGCTTCAAATAGAGGTATAGATGAAATTAGGGAATTAAAAGAAAAGATAAATTATCAGCCCATCAAAGGTAGAAAGAAAATATATATAATAGATGAAGTTCATATGCTTACAAAGGAAGCCTTTAATGCTTTATTAAAAACATTGGAAGAGCCTCCGGCACATGTTCTTTTTATACTTGCAACTACTGAGATTGATAAAATACCTGATACAGTAGTATCACGTTGTCAGAGATATGATTTTCTTCCTATTGATAAGAAAGATATAACTAATCTTTTAAAAGGTGTAGCTGAAAAAGAAAATATCGATATTGATGAGGAAAGTCTTGAATTAATATATAGAAAATCGGAAGGAAGTGCCAGAGACAGTTTTTCAATTTTTGAACAGGTTATTTCTAACTTTGAAGGTGAAAAAATAGATATTTCTAAAACTCAGAAGGCATTAGGAGTAGTACCTGATATTGTTTTAAATGAGTTTCTGGAATTAATTCTTTCTTCAGATAAAATTCAATTATTGGAATTCATCGATAAGATTTGGGAAGATGGAATTGTAATTGAGACTTTTCTGAAGGATTTTGCTTATTATCTTAAAGAGCAGTTTAAAACAAATAGCAAATTATCAGTTAACTTTATTTTGAGTACGATAAGTTCGATTTTCTTTATTTTAAATGAATTTAAGTATGAGGAAGATAAGAGGCTTTTAGGATATGTTCTCGTACACGAATTATATAAAAATAGAAAGATAAATGGAAATATTGAAATTTCGACTAGTGAAAGCCATTCAGCTGTTAATAATGCTGTAATAAAGAAAAATAGTAAAGAAAATGTTAGAGAAGATGAAGTTATAAAAAATAGAGTTTCAGATAATATTGAAAATAATACTAGTTTTCAGTTGAGTGATAGTGAAGTAAACCCTTCAGAATTATTTAAAACTGATGATACTAACATCTTGACTGGAAAAAATGTATCTGAAACTTTTGCTGGAGAAGTTGAAGATAGAGGAAGTAATGAATCTTTATCACAAAATACAGAAAGTTATCCTGAATATTCAATAGATTTATTTGAAGAAAAGTGGGAACAAATACGTAAAGAAATAAAAAATAGCGGTGCAATATTAAATGCTCTTATGGCTGATACTTATCCTGAAAAGGTTAAAAATGGTGTTTTAGAAATAAAATTTCCAGATGGTCATAAATTCCATAGCAGACAGATTATGGAGCTTGATAAAAGAAGCAAGATAGAGATGATAATAAATAAAATATGTAATACTGATATAAGAATAACTACAATTTTTGATAATAATGAAAATGAAAATAGTGATGATAAATTTATTGAAAAAGTAATTAATTTTTTCGAAGGTGAAATTATAGAGAAAAAATAGTATGAAGGAAACAGAAAAATACAGCAGGAGGAGAAATATATGAAAATAAAAGTTATTTTAAAAGAAACAATAAAAGGTGTGGGTAAAAAAGATGAGATTGTTGAAGTTAAAGATGGATATGCTAATAACTTCTTATTCAGTCAGAATAAAGCTATTCCGGCAACACCTGAAAATATAAATAAACTGAACAGTAAAAATGAAAAAATTAAGAAAAATCATGATAATGATGTGAGAAAAGCAAACGAACTTAAGGAACAATTAAATTCAAAAGAAATATTACTGAAGGTAAAAGCAGGAAATAACGGGAAAGTATTTGGATCTGTTGGAGGAAAGGAAATAGCAGAGGCTATAAAAGAACAGCTGAATATAGAGGTTGATAAAAAGAAGGTTTCAACAGATGCAAGAATGAAAGAATTAGGACTACATACTGTTGAACTGAAACTTCATTCTGAAGTTAAGGCAACAATAAAAATAAAACTGGAAGCACAGGATTAGTTTGTAAGATAATCTATAAAAATAGTGAAATTTTATGGAAGATAAAATTTCAGTTTATTAAAAATACAACGAATATATAATTTGAAAGGTCAAATATTATGGAATTATTTGATGAATCTAAATTTGAAAATGAACTGAAAATACCTTATAGTATTGAAGCGGAAGAGGCATTGCTTGGTTCAATTTTCATAAAGCCTGATGCAATAAGTGAAATTATAGAAGTTATCACACCAGCTGATTTTTATAAAAACAACTACAGAATAATATTTGAAGAAATGTTAAAAGCGTATAATATTGGAAAAATAATAGATACCCTTTTAATTGTAGAAGCATTGAAAAAATCAGAGAAACTGGAAGAAATTGGTGGAGAAGATATAATTTATGATCTTGTTGATGTGGTTTCTACGGCAGCAAATGCAGTGAATTATGCATATGTAATTAAGGAGAAATCCATTCAGAGACAGCTGATTGAGACAGGAGAAAGAATAACAAGAATGGCTTATCGTGGCTATGATGAAGTGGATACAATGCTTGATAAGGCAGAAAGTATGATTTTTAAAATAGCTGAAGCAAAACAGAAAAAGGATGTAGTCTCACTAAATGAACTGGCAGGTATGAAAATATCAAGTCTGGATGAAATGTCTAAGTATAAAGGTGGAATAAGAGGAATAAGCTCGGGATTTTCCAAATATGATGAACTGACAAGTGGTTTTCATGGTTCAGATTTAATTATATTGGCAGCAAGACCTGCGATGGGAAAAACTGCATTTGCATTGAATCTGGCTCTGAATGTTGCGAAAGCAGGAAAACATGTTCTTGTATACAGTCTTGAAATGGGAAATGAACAGCTTTTTGACAGACTTCTTTCAATAGAATCTAAAATAAAGCTGTCAGCAATAAAAGATGGAACATTGAAGGATTCAGACTATACAGATTTAGGAAATGGAATGGGAAGGCTTGCTGAACTTCCATTGTATATTTCAGATTCTTCAAGTGTAAATATTCTTGAAATAAAAGCTGTGGCTAGAAGATTAAAGGCTGAAGGAAAACTGGACTTTATGATGATTGATTACTTACAGCTTATAAATCCAACTTCAGGATCAAAAAAGAGCAGGGAGCAGGAAATATCTGAAATATCAAGATCACTAAAAATAATAGCTAAGGAATTAAATATTCCTATTGTCACTTTATCACAGCTGTCGAGAAGTGTTGAACAGAGAACTGACAAAAGGCCTATACTTTCAGATTTGAGGGAATCAGGAGCAATTGAACAGGATGCCGATATGGTAATGTTCTTATATAGGGAAAAATATTATAACAAGGATAATGTACAGCAACCTGGTGATAGTGGTAATTCAGAAGTACCAAGCCAATATACTAAGCCTAAACAGCAGTCAAATGATGAAGAACTTGAAAAGGTTGAAGTAATAGTAGGAAAACATAGAAGTGGTCCTACTGGAACTATAATTTTAGGATTTAGACCGGGATATCAGCAATTTGTAAATGTCATGGGTGATGATGAAGCCACAAGACATTCACAATAAATAATGGTTATATACAAAAATGTATAAATAATAGACAGTTAAATGTCATTTAAATAAATTTGAGGAGGAAAAATGCAACAGCAAAAAGGAAAAGTTGAACTTCTTGCACCTGCAGGAAATATGGAAAAATTAAAAACAGCTTTTCATTTCGGAGCGGATGCCTGCTTCGTAGGAGGAAGTGCCTTTAATTTGAGAGGAATGTCCTCTAACTTTAAAAATAGTGAATTAAGGGAAGCTATAGACTATGTTCATAGTTTAGGAAAAAAAATATATGTCACTTTAAATATATTTGCACATAATTCGGAAATCGAATATATGCCTAGGTTTGTAAAATTACTGGAAGAATATGGAGCAGATGCTGTAATAGTAGCTGACTTGGGAGTATTTCAACTTGTAAGGGAAAATGCCCCAAATTTACCTATTCATGTAAGTACACAGGCTAATAATACAAACTGGATGAGTGTAAAAACATGGAGGGACATGGGAGCAAAAAGGGTTATACTTGCTAGGGAAATGTCATTGAAGGAAATTAAAGAAATAAAGGAAAAGGTGCCTGATGTAGAAATCGAAGTATTCATACATGGAGCAATGTGTATGGCAGTATCAGGAAGATGTCTTTTAAGTAATTATTTCACATCCAGGGATGCAAATAGAGGCATCTGTGCACAGGATTGCAGATGGAATTATAAAGTAATTGCAGAAGGGCATGAAGAAAAGGGTGCACATGATATTGTTGAGGAACAGGGAGAAACTTTTATTTTTAATGCTAAAGATTTATGTACAATAGATTTTATAGACAAGGTTATTGAAACAGGAGTTGATTCACTGAAAATAGAAGGAAGAATGAAAAGTATCTATTACAATTCAACTGTTGTAAAACAATATAGAAAAGCAATAGATTCCTATTATTCAGGGAATTATGAATATGATCCGGAATGGTATAAGGAACTTCAGACAATAAGTCATAGATTATACTCAAAAGGTTTCTACCTTGGGAAAACTACCGAAGAGGATCAGAATTATAATACAGGAAATTCTTACAGTCAGACTTATCAGCTTGTGGCAAATGTAAAGGAAAAGCTGGAAGATGGTAAATATCTGCTTCAAATAAGAAATAGAGTTTTCGCTGATGATACACTTGAATTGATAAGACCTGAAGGAGATCCGGTAAAATTTAAGGTGAAAAACTTTTTCAATACTAAAACAGAAGAGTATGTGGAAGTAGTACATCCAAATACTATAGCTGTTATTGAGTCGGAACTGGAAATGGGACCAATGGATCTAATAAGAATTAAATTACCTGAAGGAAAATCTGAAAGTGATATGGATACAGAGACTAACACGTTATAAATAGCATTTTTGAAAACAAATGCTTAAGTTTATTCAAAGTTAATCTATAAATAAATCAAAGTGTCATGAAATATACTCTTCTAAAGGGAAAATACACGATTATGAAATAGTAGAGTATTAAACTCTACTATTTTTTTAAAAATTGGTGTATAATATAAAAAAGAATCAAAAAACTATAAAAAATAAAGTTGGTGAAGAAAATGAGAGAAAAAATATTAGTAATTGAAGATGATCCAAAGATTTCCAGATTATTGGAAATAGAATTAAAATTTGAAGGATTTGATGTGTTCTTTGCATATGACGGAAAAGAAGGACTTAATATGGCAAAATACGGTTCATATGACTTGATTTTATTGGATGTAATGCTGCCTAAAATGAGTGGAATGGAAGTATGTAAAAGAATAAGGGAAGGATCACAGGTACCTATAATAATGCTTACAGCAAAAGATGAAATAAGTGATAAAATAGTAGGATTTGATTATGGTGCTGATGATTATATGACTAAACCTTTCTCAAATGAAGAATTACTTGCAAGAATAAAAGCTCTTTTAAGAAGAACTAAGAAAACAGTAGATCATAAGGGTGTTTTTGAATTTGAAGATTTAAAAATAAATTATTCTACTTATGAAGTATTTAGAGGAGAAACATTAATTTCTTTATCTAAAAGAGAATTTGAACTATTAGATTTCCTTGTACTAAATAAAGGGATAGTATTATCAAGAGATAAAATACTTGAAGAAGTATGGGGATTTGACTACATAGGTAATGATAATATACTTGATTTATATATAAAGTATTTAAGAGATAAAGTTGATAAACCTTATGAAAGAAAGTTTATTCAGACAGTAAGAGGAATTGGATTTATCTTTAAATAGGGAGACATTGTATGAGAAAAATGAAATTAGGAGGACGTATCGCTTGGAGTTACGCTCTTCTATTTTTGACGTTAATGACTATTTTTATAATCATGCTGAATATAACTTTAAGGAATGAAAATAAGAAAGTTTTGGAAATAGCAGCTGGAAAAAAAGTAGATGAAATAGAGAAGAGATATCTAAATAGGATAGCTGTTTATTCAGAATTGTATGATAATCTTCCTTTGGAATTTAATCCTCAGTTTGACGGTAAGAAAATAACTTATAGAAAGCCTTTTGATCCAGGAGAAGAGGCATATCTTTATCTTGTGGAAATTAAAACAATACAGGGCAGCAGAGTACCTCTGAATACTGTAAGTTCCCAATATGATATAGTTGATGAATCTGTGGGATATAGCCTGATGGAAGAAATTGAAAAAAATAAAATAACAGAAAATACAAATATTGGAAAAATTATAACTTTAAGTGATAATAATAAATATTATGTATTTAAGCTGAGTAGGGAAATAAAAAGTAATATTCTGAATATTTATGTACTGAAAAATATAAATCAGGTAACTGAAATATATGACAGGTTAAATACCCTATCGATTATTTTTGTCTGTATAGGAGTTGCAATAGCAATA
Organism: Leptotrichia sp. oral taxon 215 str. W9775; assembly: GCF_000469505.1. Lineage (NCBI taxonomy): Bacteria > Fusobacteriati > Fusobacteriota > Fusobacteriia > Fusobacteriales > Leptotrichiaceae > Leptotrichia > Leptotrichia sp. oral taxon 215. The sequence goes on from NZ_KI272843.1 coordinate 6,654, forward strand.
ATAATGTCAATTATTCTTGGTCAGAGAATAGTAAAGCCGATAAAGAATATAATTAAAACGACAGAAAAAATTACAACAGATGATTTGAGCCAGAGAATAGTAGAACCAAAGTCAGATGATGAGCTGAAAACACTTACACAGATTATAAATCAGATGCTTGACAGGTTGGAAAACTCCTTTGATAACCAGTCAAAATTTGTTTCAGATGCATCACATGAATTACGTACTCCTCTTGCAATAATAAAAGGATATGCGGAAATTATAAAAAAGAGAAGGTTTGCTGACGAAGAGATTTTTGAAGAATCAATAGATTCAATAATAAATGAAACAGAGAATATGAAAAATCTTGTTCAGAAACTTCTATTCCTTGCAAAAGGAGAAATTTCAAAAATAAATACGAATTTTCAGATAATAGAAATGAAGGAATTTATTCAGCAGATATATAATGATACAGAAGTTTCTACTAAAACGCATAAAATATATCTGGAAAGAGATGACGTATATGAAATTAAAGCAGATGTAACTTTACTGCAGCAGGCAATCAGAGCGCTTCTTGAAAATGCAATGAAATATTCTGAAAAAGGTACAAATGTTTATATAAAATCTGCTATAATTGATGGGAAAAATGGAGAAGTTTCAATTAGGGATGAAGGAGTAGGAATTTCAGAAGAAGATTCCAGAAGAATCTTTGACAGATTTTACAGAGTGGATGACTCCAGAACAAAAGCAACTGGTGGAACTGGATTAGGTCTTGCAATTGTAAAAAGAATAGTTGAGCTTCATAAGGGAGAAATAAAAATTAATTCTGAACTGGGAAAAGGAACTGAAATTTCAATTGTTTTACCTTTAGTTACTCAAAAAACAGAAATAGTACCTCAAAGACTAAGAACTAATAAGAAAATATAATATAAAATTTTAGGAGGAAAAATGGCAAGAAAGTATTTTGGTACAGATGGAATGAGGGGAGAGGCCAATAAAGATTTAACAATAGATCTTGTTACAGATTTAGGGTTAGCTTTAGGATATTATTTAAAAAAGAATAAAAAGGGAGATACAAAGCCGAAAGTAATTTTAGGAACTGATACCAGAATATCTGGATATATGATAAGATCAGCATTGACAGCAGGTCTTAACTCAATGGGAATAAATATTGATTTCGTAGGAGTTCTTCCGACACCAGGTGTATGCTATCTGACAAGAAAATTAAATGCAGATGCGGGAATTATGATTTCTGCTTCCCACAATCCGGTAAAAGATAATGGAATTAAAATTTTCAGCCAGAGTGGTTATAAATTGCCTGATGAAGTGGAAGAAGAACTGGAAAAATTAATGGAAAACAGGGAAGAACTTTTAAAGCATCAAGTACCTGGAGATAATCTTGGAAGATTTAAATTCGTGGAAGATGATATGAGAATTTATCTTGATTTCTTAGGGTCAACAGTAAAGAAAAACTTCAAAGGAATGAAAATAGTAATTGATGCGGCAAATGGAGCGGCATACAGGGTTGCATCTAAAATATATCAAAGATTAGGTGCAGATATAATAGTTATAAATAATATACCAAATGGAAAAAATATTAATGTAAAATGTGGTTCAACTCATCCTGAACTGTTACAGGAAGTTGTAAAAGTATATAAGGCAGATCTTGGACTTGCATTTGACGGAGATGCTGACAGACTTATTGCAGTTGACCATACAGGACATATTGTTGACGGAGATTTAATAATAGCAATAATTGCACAGTCATTAAAGAAAAAAGGATTGTTAAATGACAATAAGGTAGTTACTACTGTATTAAGTAATATGGGATTTGAAAAGTATCTGGAAGAAAAGGGAATAGGACTTATAAGAGCAAATGTAGGAGATAGATACGTTCTTGAAAAAATGAAAAAATTTGGGCTTAATGTAGGTGGAGAACAGTCAGGACACATTTTAATGCTTGATTATAATACTACTGGAGATGGAGTCCTTTCATCAATTCAGCTAGTATCTGCAATACTTGATAGCGGAAAATCATTGAACGAACTTATAAAGGACATAAAACTATGGCCTCAGAAATCTCAGAATATCATTGTTGCAAAAGAAAAGAAAGCAACTTGGGATTCAAATGAAGAATTAATGAATTTTATCAAGGAAAAAGAAAAAGAAATAAATAAAAAAGGAAGAGTATTAGTAAGGGCTTCTGGAACAGAACCTCTGATAAGGGTAATGGTAGAAGCTGAAACAATGGAAATAGTTGATAAATATGTAAAAATCTTATCTGAAAAAGTTCAGGAAATTTTAGGTTAGGATAAGTAAGAATAAGAAATTTCAGGTAACAGAAAACTTAGGATATGATACAAAAATAAGAATATAATTTAGACTGTATTTTTAAAGATATTTTCATAAAGATGCAGTTTCTTGAAACAATTAGAAATAGACTAAATTAGACTGGACTTTTTCCAGTCTTTTTTATATAATAATGTACAGAAAGAAAAGGAGTCTATCTCAAAAAATAGAAATAAAGATAAAATATATAAAAGAGGATGTTACAAAATAATAAAATATAGATATAATTTATAAAAAACTATATTTTTCATTTACAAAAATTTTACTCATATAAAACCGTCATTCATTAAGAAAAAGTCGAAACTCGCTTTTCGGCTCAGACAGTTGACTTTGTTAAACTTTAAATTTTTTGAGACAGTCTCACAGATAGGAGAAAAAAATGAATATAGTCGCACCGGCAGGAAATTATGAAAAATTAGAGGCGGCAATAAAGGCAGGAGCAAATGAAGTATATTTCGGTCTTAAAGGTTTTGGAGCAAGAAGAAACAACCAGAACCTTAATATAAAGGAAATATTGGATGGAATAGATTATGCACATTTAAGAGGGGTTAAGACTCTGCTGACTTTAAATACAATAATGAAGGATGTTGAAATTGATTCGGCATATTATAATATAAGCAGAATATATGAACATGGAATAGATGCTGTAATAGTACAGGATTTAGGCTTTGTAAAATTTCTTAAGGAAAATTTTCCTAAACTGACAATACATGGAAGTACACAAATGACGGTGGCAAATCACGTGGAAGCAAACAAACTGAAAGAGTTGGGACTTAGCAGGGTAGTACTTGCAAGGGAACTGTCATTTGAAGAAATAAAAAGTATAAGGGAAAAAACTGATATAGAGCTTGAAATATTCGTTTCAGGGTCATTATGTATTGCCTATTCGGGAAACTGTTATATAAGCAGTTTTATAGGAGGAAGAAGTGGAAATCGTGGACTTTGTGCATATTCCTGCAGGAAAAAGTTTCAGGATGAAGAAGGGAATAAGGCATATTTCTTGAGTCCGAATGATCAGTTGTTACAAACAGAGGAAATTAATAAACTGAAAGAAATAGGAATTGATGCGATAAAAGTTGAAGGAAGAAAAAAATCAAATGAGTATGTCTACGAAACAGTAAGCTATTATGACAATATACTGAAGGGAAAACCTAGACCGACTGAAAGTTATAAATTATTTAACAGGGGATATTCAAAAGGATATTTCTATTTAGATAATAAACTTATGAATTTTAAATATTCATCAAATTTTGGATATTTTTTGGGAGCGCGAATTGAAAACAGCAATAACTTTAAAATAGATGATGAACTTATTTTAGGGGATGGAGTTCAGTTTGTAGATGAAGATTTTGAAAAAATTTCAGGAGAATATGTAAGCAGAATAACAATAAGAGGAGAAAAAGTTCAGAAGGCTGAAAGAAACGATATTGTTTCAATTGGAAAATTGCCTGAAGGGACAAAATATATTTATAAAAATTATTCCAAGGAAATAAATGACAGGATAATTCATAATTTAAAAGTTTCTAAAAGATTTTCATCTGTTGATGCAGAATTATATGCAGAAAAAGGAAAAGAAATGTTGCTGAAGTTTTCTCTAAATAACTTAAAGGGAGAAAGAATATCAGCAATAAAAAAAGGAAATGTAATAACTGAAGATGCCAGAAAAGAAATTACGAAGGAACAGATTGCGGAAAAACTGGGAGAATTAGGAGAAACAGCATTTGAACTGGGAAATGTAAAAATAGATTATGACGGAACTTCTTTTATTCCTTTCAGTGAGCTGAAAAATCTAAAGAGGGAATGTATAAAGCAGCTTGAAATGGAACTTCTGGAATCATATAAAAGAACAGGAAGTCCAAAAAAGACATATTCATTTAGTAATGAAAAAATAGAAAAAGAACCCCTGTTTTCAGCACTTGTTTCAAATAAGGAACAGGAAAAGGCATGCCGTGAAGCAGGGATAACTAAAATTTATTATAAGCAGTATGATGTGGCAAAGGAAAAAAATCTGGATAAAACAGATAAAATAAAACTAGATACAAACCTTGCATCAAATCTGTATCAGGTTGTGATGGGGGAAAAAAATGGATTAAAAGGTCAGTCACTTGACTGGAATCTGAATGTATACAATAACTATACATTAGATCTGTTTTCAGAATTTGATAATCTTGAAACTGTATTTTTGTCGCCTGAACTGAATTATAAGCAGTTTAAAAATATAAAGTCTGATAAAATAAAAAAAGGAATGGTAATATACGGATATTTGAAGGGAATGTACATTGAGCATAAAATATTTGATAAAGAGTATAAGGAGCTCAAGGGGGATCATTATGACAGATATAAAGTGCTGAAAAATGATCTGGATAATATTGAACTTTATCTGGATAAGCCTATGAATCTGATTCCAAAACTGGATTTAATTAGGGAATTTAATTTCGATGAACTGAGAATGGATTTTACATTTGAAACACCTCAGGAGGTAAAGAAAATCATAGGAAGTCTGAAAACAAAAAAAGGAAATTATAATCCTTATTCATTTGAAAGAGGAGTATTCTAATACATGAAAAGAGGTTATATGAATTGGAAACTATAAAAAATAAAGGATATGTGGAAAAGCTGTATGTACTGCTTGGAGCATCAATTTTTATTCATTATGCTTTATTAGTGCTTGTATCTCTTGTAATACTGACAGAGATTTTTGTATCTGGAGAGTATAAGAAAATTTTAAAAAACAAATCTTTGATGATTGTGGAAGCAGTTTTAGGATTTTCAATAATAATGTCAATAATATACAAAAATTATTATGGACTGATAGCAGTTCCAATTTTACTTTGCCTTATGGTTGGAAGATATTATACCCTTATAATTGATGATAACTTTAAAAAAAATAATTTGGAACTTATTGCCAAATTTTCAGCAGTGGCATTTTTTATAAGTATAGTGGAATATTTTGTAACAAAAAGCAGGGCAGGATATTTTGCCTATCTGAATCCAAATTATCTTGGAAGTATAATGATGCTTGCGGCAATAATAAATCTGTACTTCTTTTTTGAAAAAAAATCAAAAATAAACTTTGCCGTATTTATTTTAAATATAATAACATTACTTTTATCAGGGTCTAGAACGGCTTTAGCGGCAGTAGTGGCAGGAATACTCGTATTATTTTATTTTTATCTGAAAAAGAAATATTTTATTGGATGTATCTGTTTATTTATAGGATATATTACAGGAGTATATTTTGGAAGGGTGCCATTTTTAAGACTTGACAGTTTGGGGGAATATTTTAAGTTAAGAAAGGACATAATTAAAATAGCCTTCAGAATTTTTAAAAAGACAAATCTATTATATGGACATGGGAATTTTTATTACTACAAATATACTAATTATGTGTATCCTCATTCGCATAATGTTCTTATGGAATCACTTTTAAGTTATGGATTATTAGGAACAGCCGCATTAGCAGGAGTATTTTTAAAATATTTATATGAAGTAATGAAGGGAAATAAAAGAAACACATTGAAAATAGCTCTGCTTATAGGAACAGTAGTACACAATTCAGCAGATTTCACTATTTTCTGGATACAGACAGTTCTACTTTTTATACTGGCTTTTTCCTATAATGAAGATAGAATAGTAAATTAATGAGTATTTTAAAATGAAAGATAATAAATTTTTAAAGATAGACTAAAAAACACAGTACTGACTCAAATTCAGACTGTGTTTTTTCTAATATTCATATCTTATTTTTAAATATTATAATTAATAAACCTTTTAGTCTATAAATAATAAATTTACAACTTTTTCAAGATAAGGTATTTTAAATTCTTTTTCTACAAGAGCAGATATTGCCGCAATTATTTGGAAAATTGACAATATAGCTGTAAAAATTAAGAATACAAAAGTTCCTAGAACAACTACAATGTTTAGTGCAAGTGCAACTACAGTAACAACACTAAGTGCCAAAGTTTGTTTTGCATAATTTCTTACAAAATCATTTTCACCTTCTAAAATTAATGCTACTATTGGTACTATAAGATTTATTCCTGGCAGGAAATAAGAAAGATTAATTAAAAATGCGGCCGCATTGGCTCTTAATCCTGCGATAGATCTTTGTTCTTTAATATTTGAGTTCATATGTCATAACCTCCGATTCTATATGATTTATTTTTTAAATTTTATCACAAAAAAAGTAAAAAATCAAATTGAAATAAATGGCTAAAGAGAGTATACTGTTACTATAAGAAAATAAAAAAGCGATAAAAAGGAGAAATATGATATATTTTATCGGTGGACTGCAAAATAGGGAATTTAAATATTTTGATACTTTAAAGAAAATAAGAGAGGAAAATCCTGGAATTACAGAGAGTTTTTTTGATGCAGATATAAAAGAGGAAGAAAAATTCCTTGAAAAGATAAGTTTTAATTCGATTTTTTCAGCAGAAGAGCTTGTTGTACTAAAAAGAGCGGAAAAACTGAAGGATTTAGAGAAAACACTTTCCTATATAACGGAACTTGACTTAAATAAAAAGGAAGTAGTGATTGACTATGGAAGGGAAGATGGAAAAATCCCTGCTAAATTAAATAAAAAGCTGGAGTCATTAAAAAAAGAAAAGAAACTGGAAGTTTTTCTGTTTTTAAAGGAAGATGACAAGGATATAAAAAAATATATTCAGGAAGAACTTGAAATTTCACAATTTGAAGCAGATACTCTACTGGAAATGATAGGGAAAAATCCTTTTAAGGTGAGAAATGAAGTCGATAAAATAAAGGTTTACCTTAATGGAGAAAAATTTGAAATTGGTAAAATTAGAAATATAGTATCTGTTCAAAAGGAATACAGAATATATGAAATGACAGAAAATATATTTTCAGGAAAAGCTCAGGAAGTTATTGATTATCTTGAAACAACGAAGGAATATATGGGGATACTTTATCAGCTTTACAATGAACTTGAAATAATGTATAAGCTTAGCAGCTTAAAGGAATCAGGAAGAAACATTTCAAGCCAGTATAATGCATTTAAAGCTCAGTTTGAAGAAATAAAGGAAGTTTTTAAGTCAAATGGCAGAATACCTAACTACTACTCTGTTTTTAAGAAAATAGAAAAATTAAGAAAGTATTCCAACAGAAATTTAAAAAAGCTTGTTTTTCGATGCTGGGAAATTGAGAAGGATATAAAAACTGGAAAAATGGCAATGGAAACAGGAGTTGAGCTTTTAATAATGGAGATAGTAAGCTGTTATGGCAAAAAGTAAAAAAATTATAAAAACTGATAGAAGGGAGAGTGGTTGTAATTTCCGGAATTATTGAATTCAGAAATGTGAGTTATTCAAAAAATAATAATATGATACTGGAAAATATATCCTTTTCCCTGAAAAAAAATAAATATAATGTTATTATTGGAAAAAATGGAAGTGGGAAATCCACAATTTTAAAACTGATTGTAGGACTTGAAAAAATAAGTGGAGGACAGATTTTTATAGATAATGAGGAACTTGTTTATAAAAGGGATGAGCTTTATAAAATCAGGAAAAAGACAGGGATTGTTTTTCAGGAGTCAAATGAACATATAATTGGAGAAACAGTAGCTGAGAGTTTAATTTTTGGGATGGAAAATAATAGGATTCCTTTGGAGAAAATGAAGGAAAATATGACAAAATACGTAAAATTATTTCAGCTTGAGAATATAATAGATAAAAAAACTGTAAATCTTTCAGGAGGGGAAAAACAGAAGGTAGCCCTTGCAGGAGCAGTTATAACAGAGCCTGAGATTATACTGCTTGATGAAGTTACAGAAATGTGGGATAAGGTAACGAAGGACAAAATGAATGGAATTATAGAAGAGTTTCTGAAAGATGGGAAAACAGTAGTTTCAGTAACTCATAATCTGGAGGAGATAAAGAGAAGCGATAATATTGTCTTTATAACTGAAGAAGGAAAAATCGTAACGGGAAAATCAGAAGAAGTAAATAAGATAATTGAAAAAAAAGAAAATACAGAAATAAACCATGAAGTGATATCGGAATATTCTGCTGATTTGACAAAAATGTCCTTAAAGGAAGAAGAAATTAAGGTAAAAATTAAGGATATAAGTTATTATTATGAAAAGGAAAGAAAAATAATAGACAGTTTTTCAGTTAATATTCCAAAAGATAGTATAACTGCAATTACAGGAAAATCAGGAACTGGAAAAACAACATTAATAGAGATAATATCGGGATTGGCATTTTTGGGAGAAAATTTTTCAGGGGAAATTGGGTATAATTTCAGGAATGAAAATAAAGAAAAGGAAGATGAAAAATTACTTCTATATAAAAATATTTCAGAAAGAGAACTGTATGAAATAAGAAAAAGAATGGGAATAGTATTTCAGAATACTGGTGAACAGTTTTTCTCAGGAACAGTTTTGGAAGAACTGGAATATAACATAACAAAAAAATATAAAATAAAAAATAGAAAATCAAAGGAATTAAATGATAAAATAAAAGAAATAGCAGAATTGTTCGGATATGATGAAAAGTTTCTTATGAAGTCGCCATTTGTACTTTCAGGAGGAGAGAAAAAGATGCTGGGATTAGCGCTTGCAGTATGTCTGGAGCCTGAAATACTTATATTGGATGAACCAACAGGAGCGCTTGACTACAATATGACAATAAAATTTATGCAAATAGTGGAAAAAACGAAAAAAAATGGAACAACCGTAATTCTTGTAACACATGATGAAAATATAGTAAAACAGTATTCAGACTATATTTTAAAGATGTAGTTTAAAGAGTAGGGATAAAAAAGATTTATTAAAAATAATACTGAATTGGAGAAGAAAATGGGCAATATATCATTTACACAGGGAATTTATAATCCTTCAGATTCCTTTTTACATAAACTGGATCCGAGGAGTAAAATAATAGGCTCTTTAATGCTGATAATTTCAGTACTGTCAGGTTCTTTTTTTTCATTCGAAGCTTCATTTAAAGGATATTTTTTAATTTCTGTATTCCTTTTTGTGGAAATGATTATATCAAAAATAAGTTTTACAGGAATTATAAAAAAAATAAAAATATATTTGAGTATGGGATTTATCCTGATGATTTTTAATATTTTTTTTATGAAAAGCGGATTGCTTCTGTTAGATTTAAAAATTTTAAAAATTTATGATACTCCTGTACTGATTTCAATGAATGTAATGTGCCAGATATTTCTTCTTACATTAATAGTCGAAATTTTCACATCAACTACAAGTACAAATGAAATAATGAAGGGATTAAACTATCTGACAGGGAAAAAGGGGAAAAATACCGAAATGAGCCTAGTTTATACTTTTTCTGTTTATTTTCTTCCTATTGTATATGAAGAATTTAGAAAAATAATAAAAATACAGAAGAGTAGAGGAAATTTTTCAAAAATATCAGTGAAAAATTTTAAGGAATTTTTTCTTATTATAGTTCCTTTATTTAGACTGACTATTGAAAAAGTAAATAGGACTGCAGAAATAATGACAGTAAAAAATTTTATTATAAATGGAGAAATAATTGAATTTAAGGCGTTAAAATGGAGCTTGAAAGATACATTTTATATAATTTTTGTGATTTTATTTGTTATATTTTATATTTTTCTGTTCTATTTTTAGAATTTTGTGGTATAATTTTAACAATGAAATAAAAAATTCAAAATAGAATTTGTTACATCGTTTTAGGAGGAGAGAGAGAATTATGAACTTGATAAGTGGAATTGGTAAAATCAGGCTCAATGGAAAAAAGGGATTGACAAAGAATAAAGAGATTGTCACTATACCTGAGCCACCAATGATTTATATACCTCTAATCATTGGTTCTTCAACTGCATTTGATGTACATGTGCAGGAAGGAGATCATGTCTGTAAGGGAACAAAGCTTGCTACAAGAACAGACATGTATGTACCCATTTACAGTCCTGTTTCAGGAACAGTAAAGGGAATAGAGAAAAGAATGCATATATCAGGAAAGGTACAAAATCATCTTTTAATCGAAAATGATTTTAAAAATGAAGAAGTTGTGCCATTTTCTTATGAAAATCCAGATGAACTTTCGGCAGAAGAACTGGTGGCTGCAATAAAGGAAATTGGAGTACTGGGATTAGGAGGTTCGGGATTTCCTACATACATTAAGTATGAAAATGCAAAAAATATCGATACTGTATTGATAAATGCAGTAGAATGTGAACCTTATCTTACTTCAGATTATAAAATAATGGAAAAACATGCTAAAGAACTTATAGACGGTACTCATTTTTTAATGAAGGCCGGTCATGCTAAAAAAGGAGTAATTGCAATAAAAGTTGTAAATGACAAACTTGCAAAGAAACTTCAGGAAGCAACAGAAGGATACCAGAATATAGAAGTGGTTACAGTACCTGATGCTTATCCGATGGGATGGGAAAGAGTTCTTATAAGGGAACTTTTCAAGAAAGAATATGACAGATTCCCAGGAGAAATTGGAATAATAGTAAATAATGCCACTACAGCAATCTATCTTTCAGAAGCACTGAGAGATAAAAAGCCTATAACTCACAGAATAGTTACAATATCAGGAGAAGGAGTAAAAAATCCTGAAAATGTGTATGTTCCAATAGGTACATCAGTAGATTATATAATAGAAAAAATAGGTGGATATACTGAAAATATAAATGAAATGTTTGTATTAGGTGGAGGGCCTATGATGGGTAAATCCATTGCAAACGATACTTTTGTAGTAACTACTTACAGTAACTCGATAACTGTACTGCCTAAAGTAGTTGAAGAGGAACTTCCTTGTCTGAGATGCGGACTTTGTGTTGAACATTGCCCAGCAAAAATACAGCCTGTACAAATTATGAATCTTGAAAAACAGAAAAATACAGAGGGTGTAATAGCAGCCTGTGCTGACAGATGTATCACATGTGGATTGTGTACATATATCTGTCCTTCTAAAATAGAAGTTACTGACTGGGTCGGAAAAGCTAAAACAAGAGTAGCTAATGCACGAAAGGCGGGAAAATAAGTATGAAGATAATTTTTAAAAGAACAACACCTACATATAGAAATCAGCTGACTACTCAGCAGGTAATGTTATATTTAACAGCAACTCTGGTAGTAGTAAGTTTGTTTTCTGTCGGGTATTACTTTACTTTGGGAGCAGATTATGGTATTAAAGCTTTATTAATGATAATAGCATCAGTAGTTGCGGCTTATTTATGTGAAGCCGGATATTTCTATCTGCTTAAGGAAAAAGATATAAAAAAGGCAGTTAATAACTCTTTTCCATATGTTACAGCAATATTATTTGCATTGATACTGCCAATAGGAACACCATATTATGTTGTAATTTTCGGTAGTATTTTCTCAATTTTAATAGGAAAATTACTATTTGGAGGATTTGGACAGAATATATTTAACCCTGCACTGATAGGAAGGGTATTTGTAATGATGTCTTATGGAGATAAACTTACAGCGGTACTTCCTGGAAAAGCTGTAGATGGTGTAGCTTCGGCAACTCCTACAACTATTATGTCAATGGGAAGCTGGATGGGAGACTCAAACATATCTCTTGCAAACTTATATTTAGGATTTTATAAAGGGTCAATTGGAGAAACTTTTGCAGTTGTAATCATTATTGCAGGAGTATTCCTTGCTATAAAGAAAGTTCTTGACTGGAGACTTCCTGTATTTTATATAGGAACGGCTTTTGTAATAGCATTTATCGCAGGAATGACACATGGATTATCTCCATTACACTTTGCATTGGTTCATATAGGAATTGGAGGACTTGTATTTGGAGGAATATTCATGCTTACAGATCCGGTAACTTCACCTGTAGATCCATTTGGAAAAATATTATTTGCAGTAGGAGCGGCATTCTTCACAATGCTTTTAAGATTCAGATCAAATATGCCTGAAGGAGTTCTTTATTCTATATTGATAATGAACATGCTTACTCCTATGATTGATAAGTATACTGTAAAACCTACAAATAAAGATGAAAGTAGAAAACTGATAATAGTTATAGCAGCAATGCTTGTATGTTCTTTACTTATAGCATTAGTATGGAAGGGGGCGTAAAATATGAAAAAATCATTGTATTTAAGTTTCTTTTTGGCGGTAATAAGCATTATCTCGGCTTTTATTCTGTCAATGACAAATTCGCTGACTTCAGAAACAATAAAAAATGCAAATATAGCAAAGCAGAATAAAAAACTGCAGGCAATGTTTAATGATAAAACAAAATTTACAGAAGAAGGAACTTCTCATGATAATCCTGCAATAGAAAAGGTTTTCAAAGCGGAAGAAGATGGGAAGGTAACAGGATATGTGTACAATGTAGTTACAAAAGGTTATGGAGGAAAAATTAAATTTCTTGTGGCAATAAGCAGTGATGGGAAATACATAGCTTTTGATTCACTTGAACATAATGAAACTCCTGGATTTGGGACAAAAATGGATGAGCCTAAGTTTAAAGGACAGTTTAAAGACAAACCTGTTACAGATGAAATAGATGGAATCAGTGGTGCCACAATAACAACAAAGGGTCTGAAAAAAGGATTTGATGCGGCAGTGGAAGATTTTGAGAAAAATTATAAGAAATAGGAGGCAGAAATGAAAAAGTCAGAAATAATTAAATCAGGAATATTAAAAGAAAATCCTGTTTTTGTAATGTTCTTAGGTACATGTCCGACACTGGCTACAACAAATTCCCTTACAAATGCTGTAGGGATGTCAATTGCATTTGCGGTTGTACTTATGATGACAAATACAATAATAGCGGCAATAAGAAAAATAGTTCCGGATCAGATAAGAATACCGGTATATATAGTAGTAATAGCAACAGCAGTAAAGTTTTGTGAAATGCTTCTTAACGCATATGCACTTCCAGTTTATGAATCATTAGGGGTATTCCTTGCACTGATAGTCGTAAACTGTATAGTTTTAGGAAGAGCAGAAGCGTTTGCAAGTAAAAATACAGTAATGGATTCGTTTATGGATGCAATCGGAGTAAGTATAGGATTTGGACTGAGCTTGATATTAATGGCGGCATTCAGGGAAATTCTTGGAACAGGTGGATTAAAGCTGAAAAGTCTTTTTGACAGTGAAAAAGTAATATTTGATATTCCTGTATTTAGAGATTATGCAGCTTCATTCTTTACTTCAGGAGCAGGAGCATTCTTAAGCTTTGGAATATTGGCAGGATTGTTTAATATATATAAGAGCAGTCAGGAAAAAAAGGCTAAAGAGAAAAGCAAGAATGAAGCAAAGAAAAAAGCAGCTGAAAACGCGGCTGCCAAGGAAGGTAAGGTGGCATAATGGAATTGGTAACGTTATTTATATCAGCAGTTTTAATAAATAATATAATTTTGACAAAGTATCTTGGGGTATGTCCTTTCCTGGGAGTTTCTAAAAGTGTAAAATCATCTTTTGGTATGGGACTTGCCGTAATATTTGTAATTTTTTCATCATCAGTAATAACTTATGGACTATATTATACAGTTTTAGTTCCTTATAACATGGAATATCTGGATTTGATAACATTCATACTTGTTATAGCTTCACTTGTACAGTTTGTGGAAATGGTAATTAAAAAGTTTTCACCTACACTGTATAAAGCGTTGGGAGTTTATCTTCCGCTAATTACTACAAACTGTGCGGTATTGGGAACAGCTCTTTTAAATATAAGAGAAGGTTATACTTTTGCACAAATGTTAGTTAACTCGATTGCAGTTCCTGTTGGATTTATGCTTGTAATGTTAATATTTGCTACAATAAGAGAAAGACTTGAGTTATCAAAGACTCCTGAGCATTTTAAAGGAAATGCAATTTCATTGATAGTTGCGGCATTGATGGCAATGATTATGCTTGGATTTGCAGGGGTGGTATAAAATGGCTTTAGCACCAATATTATGGGTATTGTTTTTAGTGGCAATGTTCATAACAACTTATCTTTTAAATAAAAAAACACCTAAACCAAAAGGGTGTGAAGATATTATTAAAAATGCAGGATGCAGAGGATGTAAAATGATTTCCTGTGGACATCATCCTTCTGCCGGAAGGGAGAAAAAATAATGCAGATATCAGCTTTAGTAGCGTTAGGACTAATAGGGGCAGTTTTAGGACTTCTATTGGGAATAGCGGATAAATATTTACAGGTAAAAGTGGATGAAAGATTAACAAAAGTAAATGAAATGTTACCTAATTTTAACTGTGGTGCATGCGGTTACCCAGGTTGTAGCGGATTTGCAGGCGGTGTACTAAATGGAGAAATTAAATCTTTAAAACAGTGTAAACCTATGAAACCTGCTGCAAGGGAAAAAATAAAAGAATATTTGGAAACAACACCTGGAGCAGACGGATCAGTTATAAAAGTGGAAGCATAAGTACGGAGATAAAATGAATTTTAATAAAAAAGTTAACATGAATAACATTAATAAAAAATTCGGGAAAATGGGACTTATATTTTTAATATCAGTCCTAATTTTCTCTTGTTTTAATAATAAGGAAAAGGTATATACTGAAACTGTAGATGGCCTATTTGATACAGTGCATGTAATATCGGGATATGACAAAAGTGAACAGGAATTTAAGAAAAAAGTAAAGTTTTATCAGGAGGAAATGGAAAAACTTCATAAATTATATACTTCTTATGAAGATTTCCAGGGAATAAACAATATAAGTACAATTAATGAAAATGCCGGAATAAAACCTGTAAAAGTAGACAGGAATATAATAGACCTACTGAAGGATACACTGGAAAGAAATAAGGAAATAAGTGATAAGGTGAATATAGCGGCAGGAAATGTCATTGATTTGTGGGATAAGGCAAAAACGGAAGGAAAACTTCCTGAACAGTCAGAACTGGAAAAAATGCAGAAATGTGCAAAAACTGAAAATATTGTAATAGATGAACAGAATTCAACAGTCTTTATCAAGGAAAAATGTACTAAGCTAAATTTAGGAGCAGTTGCAAAAGGTTATGCTGTGGAGCAGGTTACAAAAAAGATGGAAAAGGCAGGAATGACATCCTTTATAATATCTGCAGGTGGAAATGTAAAGGTAGTTGGGAAAAGAAAAATTCCAAAAAAGGAAAGTGAAATAACAGATTTAAAAAGTTGCAAGGATCAGTTCTGTATTGGAATAGCTTTACCGTTATATAATGATAATAAGATAGATAAGAGCAATCCTTATAATAATGGTAAAAATGACTATCTTGCAAAAATTGCGACAGAAAATATGTCGATAGTGACAACAGGAAATTATCAGAGATATTTTGTAATGGATAATAAAGTTTATGGGCATGTAATTAATCTTGAAACTTTAAAGCCGGAAGACAGTTTTGCTTCAGTAAGTGTAATAACAGAGGATTCAGGATTGGCAGATTTTATGTCTACTACACTGTTTCTACTTTCTTATGAAGAAGGAAAAGCGCTTATAGAGAAAATGGGTAAAAAAGAAAAGATAGATGTTATATGGGCAATGAAAAATGGAGATGTAATGTCTTCTGAAGGGCTTATAAGTGGAGAAAATTATGTCAAATACAATTTCAGATAGAATTTTTAAGGATACGTCAGAAAAGAAAATGTTAAATAAATTTGATATACTGTATGTGCTATTTATAGTTTTTTTATCATTTTTTCTAATTTTTTTTGGTATTTTCTTTGTGAAAAAAACTGGAAACAGGGCAATTGTAAAATATAATAATAAAGAAATAATGGCGATAGGATTAAATAAAAACCAGACAATAACACTAAAGAAGAAACAGTATCCCCTGTTACTTGATGACATGGTAATAGAAGTCAGGGATAAAAAAATAGCAGTAACAAAGGAAAAATCCCCTTATAACTACTGTTCTATGGCAGGGTTTACAAATGAAAGTACGAGACCGATAATATGTCAGCCTAATAAAGTTGTAATATTGATAGAAGATGTGGAAAATATCAACAAAAAGGATATTGATGCGGAGGTTCATTAATTTGGAAATAACAGGTAAAAAGGAAAATTGTGATGAAATATTAAAGAATGATAAGATATTTGAAAATAAAAATATAGTTGAATCGGATCAGGAATTGAGAAAAGCACTTTTAATATCGGTATTTCTCAGTTTAAGCATAATATTACAGATAGCTGAAAGTTTTATATTTATTCCTCTATTTTTACCTGGAATAAAGCTGGGACTTGCGAATATAGTAACAGTGATAGTCCTTTATGTATATGGAATAAAGGAAGCAGGTAAGATAGGAATAATGAGGATATTTCTTGCAGGAATATTGAGAAATGGACTTGGGATGAATTTTATGTTTTCATTAGTCGGGATATTATGTTCATTAATTGCATCAAGTTTCTTAAAAAAAACAGGAAAATTTTCTGTAATGGGGGTAAGTATTGCAGGAGCAAATTTCCATATGATAGGACAGATAATAGTAGCATCAGCTATTTATAGGACAAATTTACTTTATGTAAGCTATTTACCGTATATGCTGTTAATATCATTGTTTACTGGAATGTTAACAGGGTATTTTGCTGAAAAAATATTGGAAAGAGTAGATTTTAAAAGTTTTTGAGAATAGAAAAATGAAAAAGACTTGATTTTTCTTAAAAAAAATGATAATATATTGTGGTAATTTTGCATCTAATATTATAGAGCAATATTCATAAATATAAATATAATGTTTGAAAGGAGGATGTAATGGCACACTCAAAATCATCTAAAAAAAGAGTATTTATCGGAGAAAGAAACGCTGCTAGAAATAAATCAATAAAGAGTAGAGTTAAAACATTCGTGAAAAAAGTTCTTATTGCTGTTGAAGCTAAAAATGTCGACGAAGCTAAAGCAGCATTACAAGTTGCGTACAAAGAATTAGATAAGGCAGTAACTAAAGGTGTTCTTAAGAAAAATACTGCATCAAGAAAAAAATCTAGACTTACATTAAAAGTTAATGCATTAGCAAACTAATTTTGTTAATGATTAATTTTAAAAAAATTTTTTTAAAATTGTATAAAATATGGAAAACCGGTTTAAAAGTAAATTTTTATCGGTTTTTTTTGTTATAAAAAATAATTTTTGTGCTATACTATAATAGAAAAGTTATTAAAATAATTAGGGGTTTAAAATGAAAGTGAATAATCAAAAAAATGCTGATATAATGATAAAAGCTGCTGGACTTTCAGCAATAATACTTATTTTCTTGTGTTTATTACTTATAATTTATGTTGCCATGTTCAAGAGTGGTACTACCGAACTTCAATATAATAGTGAAGAATATGGAAACAGTGTATTCTACAAGAATAAAGATAAAATCTATGCTTTAGTTTATGGGAATGGATTATTAGAAGTTGAAGGAGTAGATATTCCTACTTTTAAAGTCTTTGAAGAAGATAATAATGGAAATGTAGCTTATGATAAAAATAGAGTTTATTTTGGAAATATTGCAGTTTCAGATTTAGACACAAATAAATTGTATTATGTAGGGAATAATTATTATAGTGATGGGACTAATAGTTATTTTTGCTCAACATCTGTTGAAACATATGAAGAATTGTCAGCACGAAGTATAAATATAAAAAATATATCTCACTTCTTGTTTAAAACAAAAAGACCTCAATACTATTTTTATCCATATAAAAAATTAGAGACTAATAAAAGATTGGAAAAAGTGGAAGAATTAAAAAATGCTGCAACTGATGGGAAAGAAGTATATTATGCCGGCGAAAAGCTAGTTAATGCAGACATCAATACAATAAAAACAATTGAAGATAGCTTATTTTACTTTGCTGATAAAGAAAATGTTTATTATAAATCTAAACTTTTATCATTTAAAAATAACGGAAAATTAAAAGTATTTCATGAGAATGATTACAATGTCTACTATCTTTATGATGAGGAAAGTAAGAATGTTTATGCAAATGACTATCTTTTTGATACCGCAAATGCTCCCTATAAAGTTGTTGGAATTGATGGAACTCATCATTTTAGTTTACTTTTTATAAGTAAGAATGGAGTTTATTTTTATGACCCACTTAAGAGAAAACAAGAAAGAATAGGGGATAATATTTTTAAAGGTGAAATTAAAGAAATTTATCCAGATATATTTTCTGATGATGAAAATGTTTACTATTTAGATGTCTATGAAGACTGGGCAAAAAGGTCAGGTAATAATCCTTTTTCATTATTAAAAGGTCCTTTTAATGGCCAACTAATATCAAGAAACACTAGAATACGTTATCTTGATAAAAAAACTGCTTGGGAAAATGATTGGAAAAAAGTAGCTGATATCAATTTTGATAGGGATGGAAGTATATGGAAAAAAGGAAATAAATATTACTATTTTGATATTTATGGTTTTAATCAAAATATAAATAGAACTATTTATGAAATTGTTGATAAAGAAGTTCTTGACTATTTATTGAATTTTTCAAACTTAAAAGATATCTATACTATAAACTTACCAGATAAAATAAGAGATTTTATATCTAAAAAAAAATTAATAGCCTTTAATGGTGAAGTTAAAATGACCGCTACTATCTATTTCCATGAAGATCCTTATGCTTATAGTATTCCAAAAATTATTTTTATTTCTATTTTCTTTTTATTTGGATTATATGCAAGATATAGATTTGATATTGCAAACTTTTTAAAAAAACGAAAAAAATCTAAATTTTCCAAGAAATAAAAATTAATATAAAAATTTTAGGAGAAAATCTTATGAAGAAAAACAATTTAAGGGAGAGGGTGAACAATATGAATGCAGAAATTAATATAAGTAATGTTATACTGGAAACAGATAGATTAATCCTTCGTGCCTGGGAAATTACAGATTTAGATGATTTCTTTGAATACGCTTCAGTTGAGGGAGTTGGAGAAAAAGCAGGTTGGGAACATCATAAAAGTAAAGATAAAAGTTTAGAGATCCTTAAAATGTTTATAGAGGAGAAAAAAGTTTTTGCTATTGTTCTAAAAGAAAATCAGAAAGTTATAGGTTCTATTGGTATAGAAGAACTTAGTGAAGAATTAGATAAAGATTTAGATAATCTAGTTGGAAGAGAATTAGGCTATGTCTTGAACAAAGATTATTGGAACAAAGGAATAATGACGGAAGCTGTTTCAAAAGTTGTTGACTATTGCTTTAATACATTAAAATTAAATTTCCTGATGGCCTCATACTTTAATCATAATATTGCATCAAAAAAGGTTCTGGAAAATTTAAATTTCAAATTCTATAAAGATATTATTATAAAAACAGGATATAATAATATCAAAGAAAAATCTACTTTAATGCTTTTAAAAAATAATTAGGAGGTTAAATAATGAAACTGGAGGACTTTGAAGAAGAGTTTGATTTTAAAAAGAAAAAAAGTGACTTTGATGAGGATTTTAAATTTAAGAAGAAAAGAAGTTCTGATACTTTATTTATAATTAAAGTTATTTCTGTTGCACTTATAGTATTTTCTTTTCTGTTTTCTTTTCTGATAATGAGGAAAATAGGCGGTTCAGAGTATGAAATAGAAGAAAAGGGGTATAAATATGGGAGAAGCCAATTCATAAAATATCAGGGAAAAATTTCAGTTCCTGTTCCCAGTGGAGGAAGATATTTTTTAGAAAATGTTGATATTAGTTCATTTAGTGAAGTAGATTCAGGAGATGTATCGGATAGAAGTACATTAGTGGTTGGAATGGATAAAAATCATGTTTACTGTGGAAATATTTCTCTTTCTGACCTAAATCCAAATAAGCTTGAAATTATAGGAAATGGCTATTATACAGACGGAACAAATACTTATTTCTGCTCGCCATTTTCTGAGAGAAATGAAAAATTATCTGTTCCAATGGAGCTGTTTCAGTATTTTATGTATGCTTTTTCAAAAACTAAAAAGCCACAGAGGTACATTTATCCCTATATAAAAATAAAAACTGACAAAAAGCTGGAACCAGTCAAAATTTACCAATATTTTGCAACAGATGGAGAGAAGGTCTATTATAAGGGAGAAATCCTGGAAAATGCTGATTTAAATACATTAAAAAGTGTTGATAGAAACAATGAATATTTTACTGATAAAGAAAATGTCTACTATAAGTCAAAACTTCTGCCAATTAAAAACAGCGGAAAGTTAAAGATTGTTTCAACTGAACAGGGGAATGAATTTCTTTATGATGAGGTAAATGGATATGTTTTTATGGGAACTTATTCTTTTGATAGAGGAAAAGCACCTTACAAAGTTCTTGGAAATGAAGGAAATCATTTAAATAGTTTAGTTTTTGTAAATAATGAAGGTGTTTACTATTATGACACAAAATCAAAGAAACAGAAAAGGGCGGGAGATAATATCTTTATTGGGAATATTGAAGAAATAAGTCCTAATGTCTTTACCGATGATGAGAATATATATTATTTTCATGCTTATAGCATATGGAGTAAACGTAAAGGTGGAGGAGGAGGTTTAGCTTCAAGAAATACAGAGATATATTATTTAGATAAAAAAGAAGGCTGGAAAAAAATTTCAGATGTAGGAAGTGGAGTTTATGGAAGTGTCTGGCAGAAAGGTGATAAATATTATTACTTTGATAATTTAGGAATTTCTCAATTAATAGACAATGCCATTTATGAAATAACTGATATGGGAACATTGGAAGAACTTCGTTCTTCTCAAAATGATAGAGTAATAAAAGAACTTATTGAAGATGAAAAATTGATAAAAGTTGAAGGAGAGAAAAAAATAAAAATAGTAGAAAAATATAAAGGAAGCTGGGATTATTTTATGATATTTTTTACACTATGTATTTTTATTGTTCCTACTATTTTTAATACATGTAAAAAGATTATATCTAGGAGGATAGATAATGAAGCCGGAAGATTTTGATGAAGACTTTAATTTTAAGAGGAAAAGAACATCAGATATTTTATTTATACTTAAAATTATCGGAATTATGCTTATAGTCTTTATAATTTTTTCATTTTCGCTTTCTATTAAGAAATTGGGAGGATCAGATTTAGAAATAGAGGAAAAAGGTGAAAAATATGGAAAAAGCTGGTTTATAAAATATCAGGGGAAAATTTCTGTTCCTATACCTAGTGGTGGAAGATATTTTTTAGAAAATGTTGATATTAATTCATTTAGGGCATTGGATTCTCAAGATAGAAGTACGCTAATGGTTGGAATGGATAAAAATCATGTTTACTGTGGAAATATTTCTCTTCCTGACCTGAATCCAGGTAAACTTGAAATAATAGGAAATGGCTATTATACAGATGGTACAAATACTTATTTCTGTTCACCTAATCCTGAAAGAAATGAAAAGTTACCGGATATAATGGAATTTTTACAGTCTCTTGTATATTCCTATTTAAATACTAAAAGACCACAGAGTTATATTTATCCTTATACAAAAATTGAGAATGAGAAAAAATTGCAGGCAGTTAAAGATTTATATCTTGCTGCAACAGATGGAGAAAAAGTCTATTATAAAGGAAAAGTTTTAGAAAATGCAGATTTAAAGACTTTAAAAAGAGTTGATATGTATACAGAATATTTGGCAGATAAAGAAAATGTATACTATAAGTCAAAGCTGCTGCCAATTAAAAATAATGGAAGGCTTAAGGTCGTTTCCCTTGAACAGGGAGAAAAATTTCTTTATGATGAAATGAATGGTTACGTATTTAAGGAAGATTATTTTTTTGATAGGAAGAAGTCGCCTTATAAGGCATTAGGAAATAAAGGAAACCACATGTATAACATGATTTTTGTCAATAATGAAGGTATATATTATTATGATAATGAGGAAAAGAAAGAGAAAAGAGCAGGAGATAATATTTTTATTGGGAAGCTTGAAGAAGTGAGTCCTAATATTTTTACGGATGATGAGAATATTTACTATTTTAATGGTCATGAAGTACGGGAAAGGTATAAAAAAACTTCAAGAAATACAGAAATTTATTATTTAGATAAGAAAGTTAACTGGAAAAAACTTGCAGACATAGAAGATGGAGTTTATGGAAGTGTCTGGCAGAAAGGTGACAAATATTATTATTTTAATAATTTAGGAATAATAGATAATGCCATCTATGAAATAGCCGATAAGGAGACATTGGAATATCTGATAAATAATTCAGGAAATGAGAACAGGATAAAAGAATTTATTGAAAATGGTAAATTAATACAAACTATTGGAGAGAAAAAAGTTGAAATTGCAGTAGAAGATAAAAAAATGCCGGATAATGAGAAAATGTGGTTTTTAGCAGCTCTTGCAGTAGTTTTTGTTGTGGTAATTATTTTAAGGATTAAAGAAAACCAATGAAAGAGGATGAAAAATGAAAAGAAATGATGAGGATTTTTTCCAATTTGAAAAGAAAAAGAATGGGACAAGACTCTTAAAAAAAGTAACAATAACATTTATTGTAATATTTCTAATTTTTAATTTTCTTGCTTTCATTTCCATATTTACAATGAAATCATATTATGATTTTAGCAAAGAAGTTTTTAATAATGGTCAAAAATATGAAAAAAGCATATACATTAAATATAAAAATAAAATATATGCCAATATATATGGAGAGGCCTATCAGCTAAAGAATGTTGATATAGAAAGTTTTAAAGTGATTGATTCGACAGATTATTCTGACAGTTATATAGCGGTAGATAAAAATTCTGTATATTTTGGAAATATTCCAGCTCCATATTTAAACCCGGAAAAATTTGAAGTTATAGGAAATGGGTATTATACAGATGGAAAAAATAACTATTTTTGTCAAAGGTATTCTGAAAAAAATGAAAAATTAAGTAAATTTGAGTATATAAAATATTTTCTGTTAATGGGAAATAGGCCACAGCGATATATTTATCCTTTTAAAAAAGTAGAAATGAATAGAAGTTTACAAGTAATTAAAGATATAGATTTTTTTACAACTGATGGGAAAAAAGTATACTATAAGGGAGAAATTTTAGAAAATGCAGATATAAATACTTTTGGAGTTGTAGATAGTAATAATGAATATTTTTTTGATAAGGAAAATGTATATTATAAGACAAAAATACTGCCAGTTAAAAATAGTGGAAATCTGGAAATTGTTTCTATTGACCAGGGACATAATTTTCTTTATGATAAAAAGAATGGATATGTATTTCTGGAGGATTATTCGTTTGATATGGAAAAGGCACCTTATAGGGTATTGGGAAATAAAGGGAATCATACATATGACCTGCTTTTTGTAAATAATGAAGGTGTGTATTTTTATGATAATCAAGCAAAAAAGCAGAAAAGGGCAGGGGATAATATCTTTGCCGGAAAGATTGAAGAAGTGAACCCTAATGTTTTTACTGATGATAAGAATATTTATTATCTTCAGTCTTATGATGTAAAAAGAAAAAAGAAAAATAAAGGCAGTTATGCAGATATTTTAGTTTCAAAAAATATAGGAGTTTTTTATCTTGGTGAAAAGAAAAACTGGGAAAAAATAAAAGATATTGATTCAGGAATAATAGGTCAAGTTTGGAAGGAAAATGATAAATATTATTATTTTGATAACTTAGGAGAGCATCAAATTGTAGATGATGTTATTTATGAAATAAGTGATGAAGGAACTCTTCAGGAACTATTGAATTCAGAAAATATAAGTTCAGATAAAATAAGAGAAATTATTAATAATAAAAAATTATTACCTATTAGAGGAAAAGAAATTCTTACTGCTGCTGTAAAATATAAGAGAAGTTATAAGGCGGAGATATTCTTAACAGTTTTTCTTACAATTTTTTTTGTAGGTAAACATTTTGTTTTAAAAAAGTTTAAGAAATTAGAAAATATGAAAGATGAAACAGATTATTACGAATTATAGTATTATTTATTTTTTCCATAAATATTAAAAAAGTAGTATTAGCTTAGAGAAAGCTTTTCTTAAGGTTTGATTTTTTGACATATAATAAAATTGTGGTATAATTACTTTGACATTCAATATATTAAGATAATTATAAGAATAATTAAATATGTAATCATATAAATCGCTATACAGTATAGAGGTGAGGAAAATAGTCACAGAAAAACTTAAGCCCGCAAGTGCAAAAAAGGAAAATATATATTTAGGAATAACGGTTATATTTTTAATTTTGACTGCTTTTCTGCTAATTAAAATGAGGAAACCAAAAGTAATAGAACAGAAAATAGAATCAGGACAGATAAGTTCCTATACAGAATTTTCAAGTATTGAAGCGGGAATTTATTCGGATTTGATAAATTTTGTAAGTGAAATAAAAATGAAGGGAAATGAAGAGAAACTTCCAACGATAAAACAGCTGGAAGATGAACTTATACCCCCATTTACAAAGGATATTACGTGGGAGGAAAGAGGGAGAATCACATGGGAAAGAATTGACAGGGAAAAAGCCACATATTATGTCGGACTATGTGAAAATGTCATGACAAGTGGAAATTTTATTGTAATAGTAGATAATGCAAACAGGGAAAATATAAAAATATTATTTATAAAAACCCATTTACACAAAGATGAAGTAGAATTTGCCATTGATGAGAATTTTCCTGGGTGGCAGGAAATAGTTCCATACACTGGTGAAAATGAAAAACAGAAAATTGAAGGGAAAGGTGATACAGAATGAAAAAATTTTTCTTAATTGTTTCAATGATACTAATAAACATAATTTCTTTTGGGAAATTGAGGGTTGGAGTGACGTTACAGCCATATTACAGCTTTGTAGCAAATATTGTTGGAGATAAAATGGAAGTTGTTCCTGCAATAAGAGGTGATATTTATGATGTTCATAATTATACGGCAAAACCGGAAGATATAAAAAAGATGTCTACATTAAATATTCTTGTTGTAAATGGAATAGGTCATGACCAGTTTATATATGGAATAATAAAATCTGCTAGAATGGAAGGAAAAGTAAAAATAATTAATGCAAATAAAGGGGTTTCCCTAATGCCTGTTTCAGGAATGAGAACAAATACCAGAATAATGAATCCGCATTCATTTATATCGGTAACTTCTTCGATTCAGCAGGTATACACTATTGCAAGGGAACTTGGTGTGATAGATCCTGCAAATAAAGCTTATTATAGTAAAAATGCACAGGTATATGCCCAAAAATTGAGAAATATGAAGGCTGCAGCCATAAATAAGGTAAATCACCTGAAAAATTTAAATATGAAAGTGGCAACAGCACATGCAGGATACGATTATCTCCTATCTGAATTTGGATTAAGGGTAAAGGCTGTAATAGAACCTGCCCATGGAATTGAGCCAAGTGCTTCAGATATAAAGGCAATGATAGATATTATAAAAAGAGATAAGATAGATGTGTTTTTTGTGGATGCACAAAGCCCAAACAAGTATGCGGCAACTATTCAGAAAGCTACAGGTGTAAGAGTGAGAACACTTTCCCACATGAGCAGGGGGCCATATACAAAGGATGGATTTGAAAAGTTCATGAAATATAATCTGGACTCTTTGACAAATGCAATGCTGGAAGTTGGAAAATCAAGAGGAAGATAGTATGCCAGGTATATTAATTGAAATAAAAGATTTAGAATTAACATTATCAAATACAAAAATACTGGATAAAATAAATATGACAATAGAGCCTGGGAAAATACACTGTCTTATAGGGCCTAACGGAGGAGGAAAAACTTCTTTGCTTAAATGTATACTGGGTCAAGTTCCTTATAATGGAGAAATATTTATTTCGTATGATAATACTAAAACAATTGGATATGTACCGCAATCACTGGATTTTGACAAGACATTGCCGATAACGGTGGAAGATTTTCTTTCAATTGTTTATCAGAAAAAACCTTGCTTTTTAGGAGTTTCAGGAAAATATAGGAAAGTACTGGAAGATTTGCTGAAAAGAATGGGAATGTATGAAAAAAGAAAAAGACTGATAGGAAATCTATCCGGCGGAGAAAAACAGAGGCTTCTTTTGGCTCAGGCAATATATCCGGAACCTGATTTGCTTATACTTGATGAACCATTTACAGGAATTGACAAATTAGGTGAAGATTATTTTAAAAGTATAATAAGAGATTTGAAAAATAAAGGGGTAACAATTTTGTGGGTGCATCATAATCTGAAACAGGTAATAGAAATGGCGGACACTGTAACATGTATAAAAAAGGAAATTCAATTTTCGGGTGATCCTAAAAAAATTCTGGATGAAGAAAAAATTCTGACTGCATTTTCATAATTTTGTTTGTGTCTTACTTTCAGAATATTTTATTTATATTCAAAAATGGAGGAAATTGTAATAATGCTCGAAATTATTAGAAGTTTTTTTACAGAGATGGTAAACAGACAGATGCTACCTGAGTATTTTAAATATGCCTTTGTAATAAATTCACTTATATGTACCTTATTTATAGGAACAATTTTAGGTGGAATAGGTACAATGGTTGTAACTAAAAGAATGGCATTCTTTTCAGAAGCTGTAGGTCATGCGGCACTTACAGGAATTGCATTTGGAGTAATGGCAGGAGAGCCTATTAATGCTCCATATGTTATGCTGTTTACATACTGTATAATATTTGGCCTGCTTATAAATTATACAAGGAACAGGACAAAAATGTCCACAGATACCCTTATAGGTATATTTTTATCAATATCAATAGCACTTGGTGGATCCCTGCTTATTTTTGTTTCTGCAAAGGCAAATTCCCACATGATAGAAAATGTTATGTTTGGGTCAATTCTGACTGTAAGTGATTCTGATATATTGATTCTTGTTGTGACAATTACAGTTTTAGGAATAATTCTCATACCGTTATTTAACAGAATGCTTCTTTCAAGCTTTAATGCAAATATGGCAACAGTTAAAGGGGTGAATGTCAAACTTATGGAATATATATTTACAGTAACTGTTACCCTTGTAACAGTAGTTTCTGTAAAAATAATAGGTGCGGCATTGGTGGAGGCACTGCTTTTAATTCCGGCGGCATCAGCTAAAAATTTATCAAAATCAATAAGAGGTTTTTTCTTTTATAGTATATTTTTTTCGCTGTTAAGCTGTATTTTAGGAGTTATTTTACCTATCCACTTTAATATATCAATCCCTTCCGGAGGAGCGATAATTTTAATATCCTCATTTATATTTTTTATAACGGTGGTAATAAAAAACATAAATGGAAAGTTTAATGGAAGTGAATAGTTTTATGGAATGGAGGAAATCAGAGTTGAAAAAGATAATATTCATGTTAATGGTTTTAATAGCGGGAACAGTACATGGAGAAAATATTACATATAAAAAAAATAAAAAGATTTTGACGTCAATCCAGGCGGTCTACTCAATCGCAAAAAGTTTGACAAAGGATACTGATATTGAGGTTTATTCAATATTTGATTCTGATGTTTCAATGGATTATGGGAAATCAGCCTTTGATAACAAGGATTTGGACTTGTCTTCAGCTAAAGATACAGTGGCTGTTGTTGATGTTGCTAGAGTCTGGGGCAATGATTATCTCTATGAATATGCCCGTAGAAAGAATATAAGAATTGTTGAAATTGATGCAAGTTATTCTTTTTCAGGAAGTGACTATTTATCACTGTCGCTTTTAAACTATAAAAATGGAGATAGAAATCCATATATATGGATGAGTTTTCAGAATGTTATAAAAATGGCAAATATTACCGCTGATGATTTATCAGAACTTTTTCCGGAAGACAGTAAGAGAATAGAAGATAATCTCATAAATTTTTCCCAGGAAATAAAAGAAATAGAAAATGGATATCTTGAAAAAACTTTAGACTTGAGTTCACTATCAGTAATTACTCTTACAGAAAATCTTGATTATCTGTTTAATGATTTGAATATTTTCTTTAATTATGTAGATTCAAATGAAATAACAGTGGAAAAAATTTCTGAAGTCATGAAAAGAAGTAATTCTAAAATATTTATATCAGACAGATGGCTAAAAAAGGAAATTATAAATGAAATAGAGAAAAAAGGTGGAAAATTTATAGTTCTGGATACTTTTAATATTCCAAGGGAACTGAATGAGAAAATGGATCCTGACGGTTATATAAAAGGAATGAAGGAAAATATGGAAAAATTAGTGGAAGTAATGAAATTTATGGATAAAAAATAATAATTTTATGAAATGAGGAAATGAAATATGAAAAAAATAATAGTAACGGGAATTCTTTTTATTTCAGCTGTAGTTTTTGCACATGCACCGCTTTTGTCGGTGGATGACAATAATGACGGAACCATATATATTGAAGCAGGATTTTCAAATGGTGAAAAAGCTGAAGGAATGGAATTTCTTATAGTAAAAGATAAGCCATATAATGGTCCGGAAGACACTTATGAAGGGAAAATGATAATATTTAAAGGGAAATTTGACAAGAAAAGTTCAGCGGTTGTTTTAAAGCCTTTAACTCCTAAATACGAAGTGATTTTCAATGGAGGGGCAGCACATATTATTACTAAAAAAGGGCCTAAACTCGAAGAGAGTGAGGTTGCAGAATGGAAGGGAAAAGTCGAAAAGGCTGATTACCTAAATGAATGGAAGGAAAAAATGATTCAGAAATAATGGGGAATTGGAGTGTTATCAATTTTTTGATATATCATAAAACAGAATACGGAGGTAATTTTTAATGAAAAAAATTTTAGGAATTTTAGCTGTATTAACTGCAGTAAATCTAAGTGCCCATAATCAGTTTATTTACACTGATACTTTAAATGTGACAGGAAAATCATCGGTTCCCTTCAAGGTGATGTTTGGTCATCCGGATGACGGTGGAGAAGAAGCTCCTATACCTGTTGGGAAGGTAAAAAATGAAACTCACCTGGCAGAAAAAGTATTTGCTATACACAATGGTGAAAAAATAGATTTAACTGGAAAAGTAAAGGAAGGAAAAATAACTACAGATAAAGCTTCGGGAAGAACTTTAGACTTTACACTTGACACTGAGCTAAAAGGTGGAGGAGACTGGGTAATTATTGCTGTTCCTGGACAGACTTTTGATGATGGAAGCTCTTATCTGTTTAACGGAATTGTAAAAACAGTTATAACAAAGGACGGAAGCAAGGGAAGTGACTGGAAAAAAAGAGCAGCTGACGGTTACTATGAAATAATTCCTTTCACAAATCCATCTGAAGTAAATGTAAATTCAGTATTTAAAGGACTTCTTGTAGATAAAAATGGTAATCCGATGAAGGATACTGATGTTGCAATCGACTATATAAACGGAAAAGTAGATATGAAAAAAGGAACATTTACAGGAAAACTTCAGAAGGAAAAGGTTGCATTGAGAACTTATACAGACAGCAACGGTTATTTTGTAGTTTCTTTCCCACATAAAGGTCTATGGTCTATAAGGGGAAGAGCAATGATAGACAGGGAAAAGAAATATGTGGAAGATACAACTTTACTGATTGAAGTAAAATAGAAAAAAATGATGAAAGAATTAGGAGTATACCTAAAAGATTTCATACAAAAGATTTTGAAAAATAAGAGTTATCATAATAAAAGTTATTAAAAAATTGTACCAATAAACTTGCCAATGAAAATTGAAAAGTTTGGAGGTACATATTTTTTATGAGAAAGTAAAGAAAAAGTTGAAAAAAAACCTCATATATAGTAAAATCTTTAAGTAGGAGGAGAAATGAGAATTACTGATTTTATTAATGCCGATACAATTGAAAAAATGAGAGAAGAGATAAGTGAAGCGAATGGGAATGAAGTTTTCTTCAGGGGTATTCCGGATGAAGCGGGAGTAGTCTCTGAAGTTGAGGTTATTGCAAGGGGGAATGAATATTCCGTAGCGGCATTACTGAATATGATGAAGAAAAATGAAGTAATAATACATAATCATCCTTCGGGAGTTTTACTTCCTTCAAATGCAGATATATCTGTTTCCAGTGGGTATGGAAACAGTGGAGGGGCATCCTACATTGTAAATAACAGTGTAGATGATATTTATGTCATAGTACCTTTAAAAAAACAGGAAAAAATAAATATAGATGAATATTTCGGAGAGAATGGAAGAATTCATGAGAAAATTGGTAAGTTTGAAACTCGTAAGGAACAGTACGAGATGTCAAAAAATATTGAAAAATGTATGAATAATAACAGAAAACTTATAGTTGAAGCTGGGACAGGTACGGGAAAGACCATAGCATACCTGCTGCCTACTTTACTGTATGCACTTGAAAATAATCTAAAACTTATTATTTCAACAAATACTATAAATCTTCAGGAACAGCTTATAAGCAAGGATATTCCTTTAATTGAAAAGATAATTGAAAGAGAATTTCAATATGAAATAGTGAAGGGAAGGGGAAATTATCTCAGTAAAAGAAAACTGCATAATATGAATACTATCGTAACTGAAAAGGATACAGAAGAAGAAAAGCAGGAAAAAAGAATAATTAAAAATCTTGTTGAATGGGATAATGTCACTGCTACAGGTGACAGGGGTGAACTGAAGTATGATGTTCCATATAAAATATGGGAACAGATAAAAAGTGAAACTGATACATGTATGGGAGTAAAATGTCAATTTTATTCAAGCTGTCATTTTTTTAAGGCAAGAAAAAATATTTCTGATGCAAATATGCTGATTTTAAATCATCATATGTTTTTTGCAGATTTGTCAATAAGAAATGAAATTGGTTTTAATACAGATTATTCCATATTGCCTAATTATGATATTGTAGTGTTTGACGAAGCACATAATCTTGAAGATACTGCAAGAAATTACTTTACTTATGAAATTTCAAGATATTCTTTTGGAAGGCTTATGGGAAGTATACACAACACAAGGGTAACAGGGAAAAATAATGCTGGGGCATTAACGAGACTTCTTGGATATCTGAATGAAAATCTTTCTCAGGGGGATTATATCAGGATAGATGACATGAAGGAAGAAATTATAAACATTTTAAACAGTTTTTATAATAAAGGAAACGAAATTTTTGACAAGATAATGTATCCTTTTGCTCAGGAACTTTCAAATGCTGAAATAAAGGAAAGAATAGATAGACCTAAAATAAAAAATACTAAATTCTGGAAGGAAATAATTGACAGAAATATTGAACTGAAGGAAATGTATGGTGAACTGATACGTAAAATAAATAAATTTTTAAATAATATAGAAGATTTTGACCTTGAAGATGAGGATGGAATAATTTTTGATTTTACAAAATATTATAACAGGTTGAAGGAATATTATAAAAATTTTGAGTTTATTATAGAATCAAATGATAAGGATTACGTATACTGGCTAAATTTTATTCCTTCAAAGGCAAATATAGAACTTCATGCCACACCTTTTGATATATCAGAAGATCTGAATGACAGCCTGTTCAGTAAAATGGAAAGGATGGTGTTTACTTCAGCTACATTGGCTGTGGATAATAAATTTAATTATTTCAGGGAAAGTCTTGGATTGAAAAATAACAAAGGAAAAAAAGTTGAAGAAAAAATAATAGATTCACCTTTTGATTATGAGAAACAGACAGAAGTATATATTCCTGAAGATACACTCGATCCAAATAATATAGAATTTTTAGATGATTTAATAGGATTTGTGGAAAAAATAATAAAAAAGACAGAAGGCCACTGTTTTCTTCTGTTTACTTCCTACAGTTCCATGAATTATCTGTATAATAAGATAAAAGTGTATTTCAGTAAAAATGATTATACACTGATAAAACAGAATGACTATCCTAGACATGAAATGATTGAAATATTTAAAAATTCCAGAAATCCTGTTCTGTTTGGAACAGACAGTTTCTGGGAAGGAGTAGATGTGCAGGGGGAACAGCTGCAGTCTGTAATCATAGTGAAACTTCCGTTTAAAGTACCAAATGATCCTGTAACGGAAGCAATTATAGAAAATATAAAGGAAAAAGGGAAAAATCCTTTTAATGACTATCAGGTACCTCAGGCGGTAATAAAGTTTAAGCAGGGAATAGGACGGCTTATAAGGAGTAAGGAAGATAAAGGAATTATAACAATCCTGGATAACAGGGTAATAAAGAAAAGTTATGGAAAGAAATTTTTAAGGGCATTACCTAAAAACATAACTGTAAAAAGTAAAAAAGAGATTTTAGAAATGGAAGATACAGAGTAATTGGAGGATGAAATGGTAATTAATATATTCGGGCGTGAAATTGTTCTGGAAGTAAAGGAAAAAAGAAAGCAGAGCAGCAGTAATGTAAAGAAGCGGAAAAAATTTCTATTCCGTTTTGGACTTGCTATTCTTGTATTTCTAATTTTTGGTATAATTATAGAAATTTCAAGATTACAGCGGGATTATAAAATCGGTTCCGTTGCTCAATCTGACATAATTGCCTATAAGAATGTCACATATTATATGGATATTCTGGATGACAATATTCAGGATAAGATAATAAAAACTACAACTCCGGAATATGATGAAATTCCGGAAGTGAAAAAGGAAACGATAGATTCAATTAATTCATTCTTTCAGGATATGAAAGGAATTGATGTTTCCAATGATGAAACAATAAAAAATTATATAAAGGAACATAAGTATAATCTTACTGTTGAAGATTACAAACAGCTGGCAGTGAGAAATGATGTTGGTTATATAGTTAACCTTATAACTACGGCTACAGAAGCTTATGGTATAGGAGTAGTAAAGGCAGAAGATTTTCCAAAAATACTTAGAAAAAAAGATATTAAAATAGATGGTCTGGATGCAAAACTGTTAAAGAATTTTATTAAGCCAAATTTGAAAATAAACGATGATGCAACAGCAAAAAAAATTGAAGAGAATCTCCGTTCGCTTCAGGATAAGGAAGTGAAAATATATAAAGGGGATATTATTGTGAAAAAAGGTGATACTATTGACAGTGATGCATATACGAAACTTGAAAAATTAAATATGATAAGAAAAGATGACAAAGTAAGAAAAACAGTTGGACTTGCTGTAACATTCATAATGATAGCTGCTTTATTTTATTTCATATTAAAGAAATATTCTGAAAAGGAAGTGGAATCAAACGCATTTTATCCGTCAATAATAACAATAATTATAACTAACGGATTATACATTATATTTTTCCACAGTGAATACAGTATATATCTTTTACCTTTTGCAATGATACCTATTATGCTGACTGTATTGGGAAATAAAATATATGCACTGACCTTTACATTTTTCAATATGATGATTCTTTCAAGGGATGAATCGTGGTTTCTAGTAACACTTGCGGTATCGGTAGTTGCCATTTACAAGGCTGATAAACTGACAAACAGGACTAATATAGTGAAACTGGGGATATTTTTAGGAGTATTCCAGGCATTGCTTACTTTAAGTTATGGACTTGTAAATCAGCTGGAATTTATATCATTGATGTTCATGATTATATTTTCTGTATTCTCAGGAATATTTACAGGAATGCTGTCACTGGCGTTACTGCCTTATCTGGAAAACACCTTTGATATACTGACGGATATTAAGCTGCTTGAATTAAGTGACTTTTCACATACGTTATTAAAACAGCTGCTGCTTGTAGCTCCGGGAACATTCCACCACAGCATAATGGTAGGGGCACTTGCAGAAAGTGGAGCGGAGGCAGTTGGAGCAAATGCAACCTTTGCAAGAATTGCTTCCTACTATCATGATATCGGTAAAATGAAATTACCTACATTCTTTGTGGAAAACCAGAAAGGTGGAGAAAATCCTCATGATAAAATAAAGGCTTCATTAAGTGCACTGATAATAACTTCCCATACAAAGGACGGGTATATTTTAGGAAAACAGAATAAGCTTCCTAGGGAAATACTTGATGTAATACTTGAACATCATGGAACTACACTGGTTCAGTATTTTTATTACAAGGCACTTGAAAATGGTGAAAACGTTCTGGAATCAGATTTCAGATACAGCGGTCCAAAGCCGAGAACAAAGGAATCAGCAATTATCTTACTTGCAGATACGATAGAAGCTGCAGTAAGGTCTTCCGAAGATAAAAGTAGGGAAGGACTGGAAAATCTTATAAGATATCTTATAAGATATAAAATTGATGATAACCAGTTAAGTGATGCAGATTTAACTTTAGGTGAAATAGAAAAAGTTACTCAGGCATTCCTTAATACTTTACAGGGTGCTTATCATGAAAGAATAAAATATCCTAAACTTGATGAAAAAGTTAGAAAGAGGTAGGTAAAAATGCTGGAATGTGACATAACATATGAAATAGAAGAGCTTGAGGAATATCTCGATGAAGAAAAAATAAGGGAATTTGGAAGTTTTATATTAAAAAGCGAATATAACGAAGAATATGAAAAAAATGACTATTATCTTTCATTGCTGATAACTACAAATGATGTTATTCAGACAATAAATAGAGATTATAGGGATAAGGATGCTGTAACAGATGTAATTTCATTTGCCTATAATGAAACAGAAAATATAGGGCCTATGAATATACTTGGAGATATTGTAATTTCTCTAGATAGGGTAAAGGAACAGGCAAAGGAATATGGCCATTCTGATGAAAGGGAATTTTACTATGTTTTTTGTCATGGATTGCTTCATCTGCTTGGATACGACCATATAATTGAAGAAGAAAAGGCTGTGATGAGAAAACGTGAGGAAGAAATACTTTCACAGTTTAATTATACAAGAGATTAAATGAATGGGGAGATGTGAATGAGTGAACAGAATCAGGAGAAAAAGCCTAAAAAAGGTTTCTTTATGTTTGGGAAAAAACCTGAAAATTATGACTGGGATATAAAGAAGGAAAGGGAGAGGGATCGTAGGATTATCGACAGCTTTAATTTTGCAATAGAAGGGCTGACAGCTTCATTAAGAAATGAAAAACATATGAAATTTCATATATTGCTGGCAATAATAGTCGTAATTCTTGCGATACTTACAAATGCCACAAAGGTGGAAATATTAATAATTTCTTTATCAGTTTCATTTGTTATAATAACTGAAATGATAAATACTTCGGTTGAAGCACTTGTGGATCTTATATCACCAAATAGACATCCTCTGGCAAAACTTGCCAAGGATGTGGCGGCAGGAGCGGTACTTGTGTCAGCTATAAATGCACTTTGTGTAGGTTATCTTCTGTTTTATGATAAACTTCTTGATATATTTGACAGTAAGAATGATTTGCATATTATGGCTGCAAGAAAGGGAAATATTGCAGTGCTTATATTGGTTCTGACTGCAATCATAGTAGTTGTAATCAAAACCTTTTATAAACATGGAACACCACTTGAAGGTGGAATGCCGAGTGGACACAGTGCGATAGGATTTGCCACTTTCGGTATAATAATGTTCATGACAAGTGATATAAGGATACAGGCATTAGGGCTGTTCATGGCACTTCTGGTGGCTCAGAGCAGGGTTAAAGCAGGAATACACAGTTTCAAGGAAGTTCTTGCAGGTGGAATACTAGGATTTATGATAGCTTTTATAATTATGTTTACACTTGTGCAGTTCAGGATACTGTATAATTAGAATGAATATTTTTTTGAATATGAGAAATCCTATTATGAAAAATATGGTATAATAGAAAAATACGATAAAGATAAAATAATTTTAAAAGAAATAGGAAAAAATTCAGGGGTTTTTATAGTAACTTCTGAAATTGCAATAGATGAAATAACTTTTTTAAATTTAAGAAACACAAAAATTAAATAAAATACAATCAAATTTTTAAGGAGGACAAATATGTCAATATTAGTTTTTGGACACAAAAATCCGGATACGGATACAATCTGTTCAGCAATAGCATATGCTGAATTAAAAGGAAAATTGGGGAAAGATGTAAAAGCGGTAAGATTAGGAGAAGTAAACGAAGAAACAAAATTTGTGTTAGATTATTTTAAGGTTGAAAAGCCTGAATTGATAGAAAGCGTTTCAGGAAAAGAAATAATGCTTGTGGATCACAATGAAAGAACTCAGACTGCTGACGGATTTGAAGAAGCAAAAGTTCTTGAACTTGTAGATCATCACAGAATATCAAATTTTAATGTGGATGAACCTCTATATGTGAGAATGGAGCCGGTAGGATGTACTGCCACAATAATACTTAAACTTTTTAAGGAAAATAATCTTCTTCCTGAACCAACAACAGCAGGACTGATGTTAAGTGCAATTGTTTCAGATACATTGCTGTTTAAATCACCTACATGTACAGGATGTGACGTGAAGGCAGGAAAGGAACTTGCTGAAATAGCAG
The DNA here is from genome assembly GCF_000469505.1 of Leptotrichia sp. oral taxon 215 str. W9775. NCBI lineage: Bacteria > Fusobacteriati > Fusobacteriota > Fusobacteriia > Fusobacteriales > Leptotrichiaceae > Leptotrichia > Leptotrichia sp. oral taxon 215. The sequence continues at coordinate 43,150 of NZ_KI272843.1, forward strand.
GAGTAAATGTTGAAGAATATGGACTTGAAATGCTGAAGGCAGGAACAGCTTTAGGTGGAAAATCAGAATCAGAATTAATAAATATGGACATGAAAATATTTGAAGTGGATGGTTCAAAAATTGGAGTGGCACAGGTAAATACTGTAAATGAAGCAGAGCTTCTTGAAAGAAAGGAAAAACTTCTGGCAGAAATAAATAACATTATAAATAAAGAAGGATTGAAATTCTTTATATTTGCAATAACTAATATATTATCAAATGATTCAACAGGAATAGTTGCAGGAGACGGAAATGCAGTTATAGAAAAAGCCTTCAATGAAAAAATTGATAATAACTTAATAGCATTAAAAGGAGTAGTTTCAAGAAAGAAACAAATTATACCTCCTTTAACAAAAGCTATTCAGGAAGCATAATATAGGAATTTTTAGAAAATAGACAGTATTTAGAGGTCCTCCGTACAGAGAGGAGTGGCAACATTGCAAAAAACTGGAAATGAAATAATAAAATGCGAAAATTTAAATTACTGGTATGAAACTTATGAAAAAAAATCAGGAATAAAAGGTACATTACAGGATTTATGGAAAAGAAACCATAAAAGAGTAATGGCGATAAAAAATATAAATATATCAATAAATAAAGGGGAAATAGTCGGATTGCTCGGGCCTAACGGAGCAGGGAAGACAACCTTGATAAAATTGCTGACAGGAATTCTCGAAGTCAAGTCGGGAGAAATACTTTGTCTTAATAAAACACCTTATAAAAAAGAAAAGAATTATCTTAAAAATATAGGGGTGGTAATGGGACAGAAAAGTCAGCTTATTTGGGATTTGCCGGCTATGGAAACTTTAAGAATGTTAAAGGAAATTTATGAAATAGACAGAAAGGAATTTGAGGAAAGGCTTGAAAAACTTCTGAGATTGCTCAATCTGAAGGAAAAAGTCAGTACACCTGTCAGAAAGCTTTCGTTAGGAGAAAGAATAAAATTTGAGCTGACATGCTCACTAATCCATAAACCTCAAATTCTATTTCTGGATGAACCAACTATTGGGCTTGATATAACAAGTCAGTATGCAGTATATGATTTTTTAAGGGAAGTAAACAAAACAGAAAATACAACAATAATCTTAACAAGTCATTATATGAAGGACATTGAAAATTTATGTGAGAGAGTAATTATCATTTTAAAGGGTGAAAAGCATTTTGACTTACCACTTGAAGAATTAAAGGAAGAATTTATAACAAAAAAGACATATATTGTGGAAAGTAAAAGGGATGAATTGCCTTTTTCAGGAGATAACTTTACTGTAAAAAAACTGGAAAAAAATACTTTTGAAATTTATCCTGAAAATGGAGAATTTGAAATAGGTAACCTGAATTTAAAGGACATTGTTTCAATAAAGGAAAATACACCTGAACTGGAAGAAATTATATTTAAGCTTTTCAGTAACAAGGATTCTGACAGTCAAGTGGATATATCGGAAGAAACTTGTCAGGAAGAAGGCAGTGAATGAAAAAGTATATTATAATTGCACTAAATCAGGCTACAGTAAATTTACAGTATAAGTTTAATACGGCAATTACCCTTATTTCAAGAACAATACCAATATTTATGTCTTATTTTCTCTGGACTAATATATATAAGTCAATGAATGGAAGTAAAGTGGGAAACTATACAAGGAGCCAAATGGTTACATATATTATTCTTATAAGTCTGGTGGACTTTCTTTTCAATTTCAGTCATATGAGGGAACTTGGGAAACAGATTCAGGAAGGAACATTGACAACTTTACTGTTAAGACCTGTAAGTATACTGAATCAAAGTCTTGCAACCTTCATAGGAAAGAAATTTTTTATGATAATTATATATGTGACAGGAATTCTTACATACGGTTTTCTGGGCTATTTTAAGGATAAGCTTTATTTTGCAGAAGTTGCTGTATTTATGATTCTATGTTTCATGATGTTTTTTTACCTGTTATCCTTTCTTTCAACAGTAGGATTCTGGCTGATAGAAGTGTGGCCGATACAGGTAATAATGCTGGGAGTTTACTCTCTTTTTTCAGGAGCATTTTTTCCTTTGGATTTGCTTCCTGAAGGAGTGTACAATATATTTAAGTACAATCCCTTCGCCTTGATTGGATTTGTTTCAGTCCGTGCTATTCAGGGAATGTATTCTCATAGGGAAATGGCAGTCTATATTCTTGTTACTGTATTGTGGATGGTAATTTTAAGGATAGGATACGAGAAGGCGTTTAGAAAAGGTCTGAAAAGATATGAAGGGGTAGGTGCATAGTCTATGAATTTGAAAATATATAAAGCAATGCTTTCAAACAGTATACAGAGGGTTCTGATTTATAGAACTACATCTATTCTAATTGTGGTATTTAGTTTATTTTTCTATTTTTTAGAGATGTTTTCGGGAATGGTTTATTTCAGCTATACAGACAATATACTAGGTTGGACAAAATGGGATTATTTTAGCCTTATAACAACAGCGGCAATTATTCAGAATAGTTATAGTTTCTTTTTTGTATGGGGAACAAGTGATTTATCTATTAATATAATTCAGGGGAAACTCGACTATACACTATTACGTCCATTAAACTCCTTCTGGTACTATGCATTATATATGGCAGATTTTCCAAGCCTTATAAACGTAATACTTGGAATTATAGTTCAGGGATGGATTATTTTTAAGTATCATATAGGATTTTTTCATATAATAATGTATATTCTATTTGTAATTATGGGGATATGGTTTCAGTTTTTAGTGTGTAATTTTTCAAATATGATTACCTTCTGGGTAGACAAGGCCGATCAGATTTTATGGATTCCTGAAACATTGGAAGAAATATCTTCAAGACCGGCATCTATTTATCCAAAATGGGTAAGAGGGCTTCTTATGTGGCTTCTTCCAATACTGACAGCTATTAATTTGCCGGTGGATATTATAAGAGGCCAGATTAATTTGGTGAATATGCTATGGTATATAGGATTTGTAGCTTTCTTTACGGTAATTAACTATAAAGTATGGTATGCAGGACTAAAAAAATACCAGTCAAGTAACTGATGCTTTAAAAACTTGAAAGATAATCTTAACTTAATTGAAATTGAAAAATAATATTCTTTATGATATAATCACGATAAGTTTAGAAAAATTAAAGGATTAAGAAGGAAAAGTATGGCGGTAATAAAATTTAAGAAAAGAGAAGAAATTAAAATTCTTTTTGGGATAAAATTACCTTCAATAGTAACGGAGTTTTATAAAGAGACTAAAAATAAAAAACGTGCCTATGAAATAATGAGGGATACGCTTAATATTTCAGACGGAAGACTTATAAATGTAGTTGATGTAGTCGATGGTGCAGGAAATCCTGCTTCTGTCCTGGTAATTTACAGTAACTTTGTTACTGAAAAGGAAAGATTGAAGCTGGATCTGGAAATAGAAGTTTTTGATTTTCATATTTTTGAACTTGACTATAATAATAACGTTGATATTGAAGATATAATAAAAAGAATAAAAAAATAATAAGGAGAGGTTGATACAATGAAAAAGTTTACATTATTATTAGGAATTTTGATGCTTACATTCTTTAGTATCGGAAATGCTAAAATGACAAAAGAAGAAAGAAAATTTAAAAAAGCTATGAAAAGCTTTGAAATGGAAGCAGTAATTAAAACAACAAAAGGAGACATATCAGTATATCTGTATCCTGAAGCTGCACCAAAAAATGTTGCAAACTTTGTATATCTGGCTAAAAATAATTTCTACAATGGACTTACTTTTCACAGAGTTATCCAGAATGTTCTTATACAGGGAGGAGATCCCCTTGGAAATGGAACAGGTGGAACAGGATACACAGTTAATGATGAGATTTCAGACTGGTTGAGTTTTGAAAATGCGGGAATGCTTGCAATGGCAAACAGTGGACAAAATACAAACAGCAGTCAGTTTTTCATAACAATATCTCCTCTTACACAATTAGACGGGAAACATACAATCATAGGAGAAACAAAATCTAGACAGGATTTAAGTGTTGTAAGAGTAATAAGACCTGATGATAAAATATTAAGTATTGAAATTAAAGGAAGAAAAATAGATGACTTCTTAAATTATTTTGCTTATGAAACAACTCAATGGGATGCAATATTGAAAGCTTCTCAGCAACAGTAATAATAACAATATAACTGAATAACTTCTAATGGAGGATTTTGTAAAATCATGGATAATCAGGATTAAAAAATACTTGTTAGAAGTTTTTTTTAAGAAAGTGGATTTTGTTTTAAACACTTTTAATACAGAAAAAATTTATAAAAAACTTGCAAAAAATCAAAAAATGTATTATTATATAGTTAGCAGTCGAAGTAAGTGAGTGCTAAAAATGAAAAGTAATTAAATGAGATAAAATTACAGTAAATATAGGAGGATAAAATGATAATTAAACCTTTAGGAAAAAGAGTATTGATTAAACAGGTAGAACAGGAAGAAGTTACAAAAAGCGGAATAGTTCTTCCGGGAACAGCATCAAAGGAAAAACCTATTACAGGAGAGGTTATTGCAGTAGGAAAAGATGTGGAAGATGTAAAGGCAGGAGATAAGGTAATATTTGAAAAATATACAGGAACAGAAGTAAAAGATGGAGATGATTCATTTCTTATACTTGATATAGATAACGTGCTGGCTATTACAGAATAGCAGTTGGCAAAGTTTATATAATTAATGGAATTTAACAGGAGGAGAATATAAATGGCAAAAGTAATTAAATTTAATGAAGAAGCAAGAAAAGCACTGGAAGTGGGAGTAGATACACTGGCAGATGCAGTAAAGATAACATTGGGACCTAAAGGAAGAAATGTTGTATTGGATAAAGGATATGGAATTCCTACCATTACAAATGACGGAGTTACAATAGCAAAGGAAATTGAGCTTAAAGATCCTATTGAAAATCTTGGGGCACAGATAGTAAAAGAAGTTGCAACAAAGTCAAATGATGTAGCAGGAGACGGAACAACTACAGCGACAGTTTTAGCTCAGGCATTAATAAAAGAAGGACTTAAAATGGTTGCTTCAGGGGCAAATCCAGTATTTATAAGAAAAGGAATGGAAAAAGCTTCTAAAAAAGTAATTGAAGAATTAATTAAAAGAGCTAAAAAAATAGAGTCTAACGAAGAAATAGCACAAGTTGGAGCAATTTCAGCAAGTGACAGGGAAATAGGGGAATTAATAGCACAGGCTATGGCAAAAGTAGGAGAATCAGGTGTAATTACAGTAGAAGAAGCAAAATCACTTGATACAACACTGGAAGTTGTGGAAGGAATGCAGTTTGACAATGGATATTTGTCGCCTTACATGGTTTCAGATTCAGAAAGAATGGTTGTAGAACTTGACAGTCCATTTGTTCTTATTACAGATAAAAAAATATCAAGCATGAAGGAATTATTGCCTATACTTGAAAAAACAGTTGAAATGGGAAGACCGATGCTTATAATTGCTGAAGATGTTGAAGGAGAAGCACTTGCAACATTGGTAGTAAATAAACTGAGAGGAACATTGAACATAGCTGCAGTTAAAGCACCTGCATTTGGAGATAGAAGAAAAGCTATGCTTCAGGATATAGCAATACTTACAGGTGGAGAAGTAATTTCAGAAGAAAAGGGAATTAAGCTGGAAACAGCAGATATTAATTTCCTTGGTCAAGCTAAGAAAGTAAGAATTACAAAGGATAACACAGTAATTGTAGATGGACTGGGAGCTAAGGAAGATATAGCGGCAAGAGTAGGCCAGATTAAAAATGCAATTGAAGAAACAACATCTGACTATGATAGGGAAAAATTACAGGAAAGATTGGCTAAACTTTCAGGAGGAGTTGCAGTTATAAAAGTTGGTGCGGCTACAGAAACTGAAATGAAAGAAAAGAAATTAAGAATAGAAGATGCTTTAAATGCCACTAAGGCGGCAGTTGAAGAAGGAATAGTTCCTGGCGGAGGAACAATACTTGTTCAAATAGCTAAAGCAATAGAAGACTTTAAACTGGAAGGTGAAGAAGGTCTTGGTGTGGATATTGTTAAGAAGGCACTTTACGCTCCAATGAGACAGATAGCATTAAATGCAGGATTGGATGCAGGAGTTGTAATTGAAAAAGTTAAAAGTTCTGAAGAAGGAATTGGGTTTGACGCTGCTAAGGAAGAATATGTTGATATGGTAAAAACAGGAATAATAGATCCTACAAAAGTAACAAGATCAGCTATTCAAAATGCAATATCAGTATCGTCTGTACTGTTAACTACAGAAGTGGCAGTTGCAAATGAAAAGGAAGAATCTCCAATGGGAGGAATGCCTGGTGGAATGGGAATGCCGGGAATGATGTAATTAAGTAATTATAAGTTATAAATAATTGCTAAAATATAATTGATGGAAATAAAAACTAAGAAAAAGTAATTTTTTCCATGATTTATCAATCTCTTAAAATCAGCCTTTTATTTTATAAATTTGTAAAATCTATCTCTAAATCTAACAACCATTAAAGATTTTCAAGTTATAGGATTTCAGGCTGATTTTTATATATTAAAAAAGGCTGTCTCAAAATATTCAAATTATGAATATAATATAAAAAAAACCATATTTTTTTCATTTACTAAAATTTTACTCATAT
>NZ_KI272843.1:49902-59021 GCF_000469505.1 Leptotrichia sp. oral taxon 215 str. W9775
TACATTGTAAAATTTTAAATAATTCAAAAATATGTTTTTTTTACATTATTTTTTAGTTATCTTTTTGAGACAACCTTTTTTAATATATAAAAATTATTTACTAATAAATTCAAGAAAATCTTTAATTTGTCTGTTTATTATTTCCTTATGTTCATCAGTAAGTGTCAGTACCCCTGTCTGCCAAGCTTCCATAGGTAATATTATACCTGCTCCATTTCCTGGCATAGGATTCATACGTATGTAACTGAACAGGGTTGACAAGTTTTCCCTGACAAATTTTCCTTCGGTAGTACCTGCAGCTGCACTTACTGTAACAGGTTTTTCTGAAATAACCGTAGGAGTTTCCCTGTCAAAAGGCTTTTCAGGACGGGAAAGCCAATCAAGAACATTTTTCAATAGTGCAGGGTATGAACCGTTGTACTCAGGTGAAACTACCCACAATGCGTCAGCTTTTCTTACTTGATTACGTATATCAATCACTTGTTCCGGAGCAGGATATTCAGTATCCTGTTCCAATATTGGCAAATTCCTGTAATTTAGAAATTCTACATTTGCCTCATTTTTTAATATTTCTGCAATATAATCTGCAAGACTCTGATTAAAGGAATTCTTTCTGAATGAACCTACAATCAGTAATATATTTTTTTTATCCATTTCTATTTCCTCCATTTTATTCCAGATTTTTAAATTTTTTAAGAATTTCAATCAGTTTTTTTTTTTCTTCAGAAGTTAAAATGCTGTATACATTTTCTATCTCAGATTTATGCTGGGGTAGTAAATTTTCAAACAATTTCTTTCCTTCTTCAGTCAATCCAACCAGAAATGCACGCTTATCTTCTGGAGATACAGTTTTATACAGCCACCCTCTATTTTCCATATTTTTAATAACAACAGTGATGTTTCCTGAAGTAGAAAGAACTTTTTCAATTAGTTCGCATATCCTCATTTCTCCTTTAGTATAAAGGACATCAAGTACACTGAACTGTGAAGTAGTTATACCTTTTTCTTTAAAGTCTTTTCCAATTTTACTGTTTATTATTTTGACAGCTTTTTGTAACACTATCTGCAGATGAACAGATGAATTTCTTTCCCAATTTGTATTCATAAAAAATTCCCTCCTAATAAATCACTAACTAGTGATAAAATTATAATATCACTAATTAGTAATATTGTCAAGAAAAAATAATAGAATATACAAAAAAATTATATTTATAAATTATTTAGAATTTCACAATGCAAAACAGGAAATGAATTTAGAAAAAGTCAACAACCTGATTTTCAGGTGAATTTTGACTTCTTCTTTATGAATGACTGTTTTGTATAAATGAAATTTTAGTAAATGAATAAATATAATTTTTGAATATCCTATCTATTTATTTCTAATTTCCTTTAAAATATTTTTTGCATTTTCAGAATTTATATGATTTGTTTCCAGAAGTTTTTCAACAACAATGTCTACTTCCTCATTTTCTGCTCCTGCAAAAAGGGCAAGAGATCTAGCTTGTAATTTCATATGCCCCTTTTGAATACCGGTAGAAACCAGTGCCTTCAAGGCGGCAAAATTTTGAGCAAGACCAACAGAAACAATAATTCCTGCAAGAGTTTTCGCATCAGGATTGTTTAAGATATTAAAAGCGGTTTTCACAGTAGGATTTAATCCGATAGAACCTCCAACACTTGCAACAGGCATAGGGAGTGTAAGTTTTCCTCTGAGAATATTGTTTTCTTCATCAAAAGTCCATTCTGTAAGACCACTGTATTTTCCATCCTTTACTGCATAGGCATGGCCACCAGCTTCTATTGCCCGCCAATCGTTTCCGGTGGCAATTACAACAGCATCAATACCGTTAAATATTCCTTTATTATGGGTAGTTGCCCTAAAAATATCCATTTTTGAAAATTTAGATGCCATTTCAATTTTTTTGGCTATGTTAAAAGCCTGAGCTTTATCATTGCTAAAAAGGCTGAAATCAACTTCGCATGTGGAAGTAACAAGTGAATTTACAGCGTAATTAGACAAAATAGCCATAAGTGCTTTTCCACCTGTAATGCTTTCAAGTAGAGGTTTTATTCCTTCCAGCATTGTATTCAGAATATTTGCTCCCATTGCTTCCTTTACATCTGCTGTAAGATATACTACAAGAAAGGAAGTGTCTCCTTCCTTCAATATTTTCACTTCGATATTTTCGGCACCACCACCTCTGGCAACGATTGAAGGGTAAGATTCATTTGCAATTCTTAAAATATCATTTTTATTTTTTAGTATATCTTCCATTGCCTTGTCAAAATCAGGAATATCGTAAAGAGCCACTTCTCCAATCATTTTTCTGTTTTCGATCTTTACAGTAAAGCCACCTGATTTTGAAATAAGCTTTGCGGCATAACTGCAGGCTGCAATAACGGAAGGCTCTTCAGTAACCATTGGAACACTATATTCGATGTCGTTCACTATAAAGTAAGGAGCAATTCCAAGTGGAAGTGCAAAAGTTCCAATATTGTTTTCTGTCATCTGACCGGCAGTATCGCAGGATAAATTTACATTATTTTCTAAAATATCAGAAAATTCAGGAGTTATTATATTATTTTCCTTTAAAATTGCAATACGTTCCAGCCTGTCTTTTTTATGAAATCCAAGCCAGATATTTTTTTGTTTTCCAGTTTTAGGATTTTTCATTGTAAGTCCTTTCGGGAATCTGTTATTTACAGTTTTTCTTATATATTCTTTTATGATTTTCTATTTTTTCCAGTGAAAATAAACTTTCATCAGGTTCAAAACTGCAATTTCCTTCTTCATCAATTATAATTTCTTCAAAGAACATTTTTTCATACTCGGAAACAGATAGTTTTTTTCTATTTTGGAAAGTTTCCAGACGATGACTGTTGATATTTTCCTTAAAGTTTTTAGCCAGAGTACCTGTAAATATTTCACATACAGCACCACTTCCGTAGCTGAAGAAGGCAATATTGTCATCAGGCTTTAAAGTATCGCTGTTTTCAAGAAGTGAAAGCAGACCAAGATAAAGAGAACCTGTATAAATATTTCCAATTCTACGGCTATATGTAATGGAAGTATGGAAGTTCTCAAGAAGAGAGTCCTTAACTTCCCTGTCGAGGTTTTTATCAAAAAGACTGTTTAATCCCTTCAATCCTAATTTAGGAAATGGAAGGTGAAAACAGAAGGCGGTAAAATCTTCAAGTTTTTTGCCGGTTCTTCTACAATATTCAGCCCATGTTGTTTCAAGACATTCAAGATACTGTTTTGTGGAAAAATGCCCATCAACATAAGGGAAAGCAGAATAATTAGGACGCCAGAAATCCATAATATCACGTGTCTGACATACGTTATCATTATTTAGAATTAAAATATTAGGATTCTTTTTTATAAGCATTGCACAGCTTCCGGAACCCTGAGTAGATTCCCCTGAAGTTCCAATTCCATATTTTGCAATATCTGAAGCAATCAGAAGAACATATGAATCAGGATTGTTTTCAATATGTTTTTTGGCAAAATCAAGACCGGCAGTAGCTCCGTAACAGGCTTCCTTAATTTCTATACATCTAGCAAAAGGCTGTATTCCAAGAAGATTATGAATAAAGACAGATGCAGATTTACTCTGGTCTACACCAGTTTCAGTCCCAATAATAACCATATCTATTTTCTTTTTATCTTCTTCAGTTAAAAATTCGTGAGCGGCAGTGGCTCCCAAAGTTACAATATCCTGAGTAACAGGAGAAACACTCATTTCAAGCTGTAGAAGACCTTTTAAAAATTTATTTGCATTTTCATTTCTGGCAACAGCTAAATCCCTAATATCCAGAAAAAATTCCGGAATTGCCAGCCCAAATTTATCTATACCTATGTTCATCTATATTTTCCGCCTTCCTTAATTAAAAAAGTATACTAAAATTGTACACTGTTTATAATTATAGATAAGTGATTTATTTTACTTCATTTTACTACAAAAGAAGGAAAATATCAATTAAAATAAAATAGATTATAGACATATTTTAAAAATTATAAGAAAAATTAAATGATTTATGATATAATGTAAAATAAAAAAATTGAAAGGATAAATTTGAAATAATGAAAAAGTTATTATTAGTTTCGCTGTTATTAGCAAGCTTAAGTTTTGCCGAAGAAACAGTAAATACTAAAAAGACAGGAGAAATGTCTGCCCAGCAGAAGGAAACAAAGAAAGAAGAGCCTAAAGTACAAAGAATAAATTTTCTGGACTATATGGAAAGAGTAAAGGTTAAAGGAGACAAGGAACTTGTAGCCGATTTAAGTAAAAATGTAAAACCTCAGGATGATTTTTATAAATTTGTGAATGAAAACTGGGAAAAAAGAACTGAACTTCCCGCAACAAAACCTTCATGGGGAGCTTTTTCAGAACTTATGGAAAAAAATCAGGATTTTACTAGAAATCTGATTAAGGATTTGAAAAAGAAAAAATATTCACAGCTAAATTCAGACGAGAAGAAAATACTTACACTTTATAATTCCTATTATGATATTAAGAAAAGGGATAAAACAGGATATGCTCCATTGAAAAAAGAACTGGATAGAATAAATGAAATAAAAAATGTAAAGGATTTCCAGAACTATAATATTGAATTAACAAAGGATGGAAAAATGCAGCTATATGGATGGGGTGTAGGAACAGATTTGAACTCATCCAAGCAGAATGCAGTGTATTTATCTAATGCAGGACTGGGACTTTCCAGGGAATATTACCAGAAGGAAACAGAAGAAAATAAAGAAATTCTGGAAGAATATACAAAGTATATTTCAGACCTTTTAGGATATATTGGAGAAAGTAATACACAGGAAAAAGCAGGAAAAATAGTAGAATTTGAAAAAAGTATAGCTAAAACGTTGCTTAAAAATGAAGAAAGAAATGATGTAAAAAACTACAATAATCCCAGAAAAGTATCAGAATTATCTAAAATTGCCAAAAATATTGATTTAGCAGGATATCTGAAAGAAGTAGGAGTAAATACAGAAAGTGTTATAATCACTGAATTGAAATATTACGAAAATATGGATAAGCTGATAACAGATGAGAATATTGAAACAATAAAAGATTATATGAAATTTCATGTTGTAAATTCCGGAACAGCATTGCTGACGAATCAGTTAGGTCAAAGATCATTTGAATTTTATGGAAAATACTTAAATGGTCAGAAGGAAAGAGAAGTTCTGGAAAAAAGAGCATTATATTTTGTTGACGGAAATCTTGGAGAATTAATCGGAAAGGAATATGTAAAAAAACATTTTTCTGAAGAGTCAAAAAAAGAAGCAAAAGAAATGGTTGACTATATAATGAAGGCTTTCCGTAGCAGAGTACAGAGATTGTCATGGATGAGTGAAGAAACTAAAGTGAAGGCACTTGAAAAACTGAGTAAAATGTCAGTGAAAATAGGTTATCCAGATAAATGGGAAGATTACAGTACACTTGTTATAAATGAAAATGATTCCCTGTATGCACAAATGGAAAACATTGGAAAATGGGTATATCAGAGAGACTTAAAAAAGGTTGGAAAACCGGTGGATAAGACAGAATGGTTTATGAATGCGCATGAAATAAATGCCTATTATTCCCCTACGGAAAACGAAATAGTATTCCCGGCAGGAATATTGCAGTTTCCTTTCTTTGACTTGAAAAATTCAGGACCTGGAGTAAATTTTGGAGGAATAGGTGTTGTTATCGGCCATGAACTTACACATGGATTTGATGTATCAGGAGCAAGTTTTGACGGAGATGGAAATGTAAAGGACTGGTGGAATAAGAACGATAAACTGAAATTTGACGAAGTTACGAAAAAACTTTCACAGGAATTTTCAAAATATTCTGTTGCACCTAACATATTTGTAAATGGAGAATTTACGTTAACTGAAAATATAGCTGATCTTGGTGGTGTAAATATAGCTTTTGATGCATTAAGAATGTATCTGAATGATCATCCGGAAAGAAATGTAATAATAGACGGATATAAACAGAATCAGTTGTTCTTCCTGAGTTTTGCAAGAATATGGCATCAGAAGACAACAGAGGAATATTTGAAAAACCTTGTTAAGACAGATTCGCACTCGCCAAGTTATTTCAGGGTAAATGGAACATTGATAAATGTAGACGGTTTCCATAATACATTTAATACTAAAAAGGGAGATAAACTTTACAAGGATTCAAAAGATAGAATAAGAATCTGGTAATATTTTAAAATATTTTTTACAGATAAAAAAGGTTAATATTAAAAAATATATAAATTAAAAGAAAGGACAGTGAAAGAATGAAAAAACTGATATTTTTAGTACTTACTGCAGGAATGATGCTGTATGGAAAAGAAACTGCAAAAACAAATTCCAGTCAGAAAAAATATGATGACAAGTCACTTATTCAGGATTTGAGTAAGACTGACAGACCACAGGATGATTTTTTCAAATATGTAAATGGAAACTGGGATAAAACAACAAAAATACCATCGACAAAAGGAGGATGGGGAGTAACTGATGAATTGATTGAAAAAAATCAGAATTTTCTGAAAGAACTTATAGGAGAAATAAAAAATAAGAAATTGCCTGAAAATTCAGAGGAATATAAGCTTATTACTTTATATAATTCATATTTGAATACTGCCAGAAGGGATAAGGAAGGGATTAATCCGATAAAAGAGGATCTGGCTGCAATTAATGCCATAAAGAACCTTGATGACATCCAGAAGTATACAGTGAAAAAGACAAAGGATGGCTCTAAACTGCTTTATGACTGGTCAGTGGCTACTGATTTAAATGATGCGAGAAATTACGGAATATTCTTAGTTAATCCAAAATTAGGTTTGTCGAGATCATATTATCAGAATGATGAAGAGGAAGATAAGGAAATATTAGATGAATACACAAAATATGTAAATGATATGCTTGGTTATCTTGGTGAAAAAAATACAGAAGAAAAAGCAAAGAAAATAGTTGCATTTGAAAAGGAAATTGCTAAATTTCTTCTTACAGATGAAGAACAGGATGATATAACTAAATACAATAATCCTATGAAAGTAAGTGAAATAGCTAAGAAAATAAAAAATGTTGACATTCAGAAATTTTTAAAAGATGTGGGAGTTAATACAGACAATGTAAATGTGGAAGAACTTAAATATTACGAAAATCTTGATAAAATTATAAATATGTCAAATATAGAAGTTATCAAGGATTATATGAAATTCCAGTTAATATCAGGTTCTGCGGGAATTCTTGATGAAAAAACTTCCAACAGAAGTTTTGAATTTTATGGAAAAGTTTTAAGTGGAAGAAAAGAAAGAGATGCCATTGAAAAAAGGGCATTGGACTTTGTAAGTGAAGAACTTGGAGAAATAGTTGGAAAAGTTTATGTAGAGAAGAATTTCTCAGCAGAAGCTAAAAAAAATACTGAAGAAATGATAAAATACATAAAAATAGCTTTTCAGAATAGAATAAAAAACCTTACTTGGATGAGTGAAGAGACTAAAAAGGCTGCACTTGAAAAATTGAGTAAAATTAACTCAAAAATAGGTTATCCAAATGTATGGCGTGATTTTGGAAGTTTAAAACTTAACCCGGAAGATACACTGTACAGCCAAATTTTAACTATAAAGAAATGGTATTACAGCTATGACCTGAAAAAAGTTGGAAAGCCTGTTGACAAAAATGAATGGGGTATGGATGCACATGAAGTAAATGCATATTATTCTCCTACTGAAAATGAAATAGTATTTCCTGCCGGAATATTGCAGAGACCATTTTACTCTTTTGAATCCCAGCCTGGAGTTAATTTTGGAGGAATAGGGGCTGTAATAGGGCATGAAGCAACACATGGATTTGATGTAAGCGGAGCTTCATATGACGGAGATGGAAATGCAAAAGAATGGTGGCAAAAGGAAGATAAGGATAAATTTGATGCTGCAACGAAAAAGCTTGCTGATCAGTTTTCAAAATATACTGTTGCAAATGGTGTTCATTTGAACGGTGTACTTACATTGACTGAAAATATAGCTGATTTAGGTGGAACAAATATAGCTTATGATGCACTGCAGCTTTATTTGAAGGATCATCCTGAAAAAAATGTAAAATTTGAAGGGTATACACAGGAAGAACTGTTCTTTATGAGTTATGCAAGATCGTGGCGTGAAAAGATAACAGATGAAAGCCTTAAGAACTTAGTAAAATCTGATCCACATTCTCCACCTTATTACCGTGTAAATGGTGTACTGGAAAATATGGATAGTTTCCACGAACTGTTTAAGACTAAAAAAGGTGATAAGCTTTATAAAGAACCAAAAGATAGAATAAAAATATGGTAAAAATTTTAGACTGTTCCCAAATAGAAAAATAGAAATATAAGTTTTTCGACTTTTCTTTTTGGGAAGGTCTTTTTTTATGACCTAAATTCTAACAATTTAAAATGATGTATAATAGTTTTCAGAATCAAATGTAATTAAAACTGAAAGAAAGTATCATGGAGCATTTAAATAGCTTTATTTTAAATCTCAGATTATGGTATAATTAAGATATATTGAAATTATTTATAGGAGAATAAAAGAGGGAGTGAATTTTATGAGAAAGAAAGCTGTTCCCGTGGGGATTGAAGACTTTGAAAGAATAATAAATGAAGATTATTATTATGTAGATAAAACGTTATTAATAGAGGAATTATTAATAAACAGAGCTCCTGTAACCCTTTTTACAAGACCTCGACGATTTGGAAAAACGTTGAATATGTCAATGATTAAATACTTTTTTGATGTAAAAAATAAAGAAGAAAATAAAAAACTTTTTGAAAATTTGAAAATATATAATAGTGAATATATGAGTGAACAGGGTAAATATCCTGTAATTTTCATTTCACTGAAGGATTTGAAAGAAGATACTTGGGAAGAATGTATTGAAAGTATTAAGGATATTATGCATAAAATTTTTAATGAGTACAGCTTTTTAAGAGAAAAATTAAATGTTGTTGAAAAAAGACAATTTGATAAAATTTGGGAAATAACAGGAAATGAGAGAAATTTTAAAACATCACTCCAAGATTTATCAAATTATTTAAATAAATACTACGGAGAAAAAGTAATAATTTTAATTGATGAATATG